>DLLC01000052.1:0-4904 GCA_002476625.1 Porphyromonadaceae bacterium UBA7572
TTTTACCGGACAGCAATAATTCTAATAATTTAATGCTTATGAAAAAAATAGTATTGCTGACCTTTTCCTGCATCTTAATCCTTTCTTCTTGTGCCAAATCAAATGAGAAAAAGGCTGAGGCTTTAATTCAAGAAAAACTGAAACCGAGCTTGTTCCATCCTGAAAGCTATAAGCCTGTGTCAACAGAGGTGGACAGCGCTTTTATCAATTTAGACAACCTTTCTGAAGTGATTAATGTCTGTGATGAGTTGAATGACTTGTTAGAGAAAAAGGACGAGTGTGTGGAGAAGATGGATAATGCTGGGAGCACCATAGAATCTTCTTTGATTCATGACATACCTGCGGAATATTGCCCGGCGTATGTAAAAAGTGATTATAATGATGCGAAGGAAGAATATGAAAAATACAAGAAAAAATTGGGGAAAATATCCCCAAAAATTTCTGAAAAAATAACGAGGCTGAAACAGCTTTCCTCCCAGCTTTATGATGATGAGTTTTCTGGTTGGATTATCGACCATAAATTTACCTCTATGAATGGGGATAATACAGTGAGTTTAAGTGGCGAAATGATTTATTTTTGTGATAAAAATTTTACTGGCTGTTGGGGTGGTTTGGAAAAATCTACATTTAAAGGTCTTTTGAAATTCTTAAGCGAGCTTCAAGATGCAGACGATGAGGAGGACATAGAAGATGCCGTCCGCGACTTCAGTGACTTAACCTAATTTGTGTGATACGCATTACAGAAAGGGTGATTGTGTGATAAGCTGATTTTGCCAAATTTCAGCATGTATTTACAGCATAGATGCGGCTCGTCGCATCTATGCTGTAATCTTAAGTTTGATGATGTGTCTGTTTGGTGTGGGCTTATTTGAGGAAGCGGCGGAAGAATGCCCAGACGACTTCGCCTGTGTTCATGTCCTTGGCGTGCCAACTGTGTGGCGCACCCACCACCTCGTCGACCCACACCTCTGTGCCGTCGATGCCTCCAGTGTAGCGGTGGCGTACGATGTAGTGCCCATTATTCGGGTCCTTTCCTGCAATGGTGTCGGTGGGCTCAATGGTGGTGCAGCGGTTGCGCGCCACCCAGTAGCCGATGGAGATGTTTAGAGGGAGATACGCCCCCCATCCGCCTTCGTTCTCCATGTCGCCCTCCCATTTCGATGTCTTGTCGGCTGTGCCGTGAATCTCGTAGATGGAGATGGGGCGTGGCGCCTGGTATTTTTGGTAAATCCAGTTCATTGTGATGCCTGCCACGGGGGCGAGGGCTCGGAAGGTGGTCTGTCCCTCGTATGCCATAAGGTAGCACATGTCGCCGCCATTGCTCATGCCAGTGGCAAAAGTGTTCACTTTGCTGAGGCGGTAGGCGCTCTGAACAGCCTCGGTGATTTTGCAGATATCGCTGGTCTCGTGCTTCTGCATTGAAGCCTGTGGGGGGTAACCCACATAGTATCCGAAGTGGTTTGTGCTGTCGGGAAGGCCATGAATGTAGCACACGGCGAATTTCTCGCGTGAGGCCACGGGGTCGAGGTCGAAGCGTGAGGGCTTGGGCACTTTCTTGCTGTAGCCGTGCATACACACCACCAATGGAGCCTCTTGAGGCATATCCTTTGGAAGGAACAGTGTGTAGGAGCGCATGTGCCCGTTCACCATGATGCTGTCGGTGACGTATTTTTGTGCATAGCAAGCCGTGGCTGCCATAGATATTGCCAAAAGAAGGATAGGGAGGCGTTTCATAGGATGGTTTGTTATTTTTTCTTTTTGTAGGTGATGGTCACCACTTTCTTGTCGTTGTCGATTTCAAGTTTGCCGAACTTCTGGAATGCGCTTTGGCCGAGCAGCAGCGGCGCTTTTTGATTGTGCACCACTGAGGCCTTCACATCGTTGAGAATGGCGTCGCCAATCTTCACTTCTTTGAGGTTGATGACCGTGCCTTCGCTGATGTCGCCGTTGGCATCGGTATACAGCGACGAGCCCATGATGTCTTTGCTGTTGAGGTAGTCGTTCTTGAGCATGAACATGGCCTCTATCGAGCTGATAGAGATAGTGGATGCACCGGTGTCGAAAATGAAGTGGAGCGGCAAGCCGTTCACCTCGCATTTCACTTGCGTGACGCCCCCTTTCTTGGTGTAAGGCACTTGGCAGGTGGCGTCCTCATACTGGTTGGCTGAGGCACAGCTGCCCTCCATGTCGGCGATTTGCTTGCGTTGTTTTTCCTCGTATTTAGCGATAAGCGCCTTGAATTCTGGCATCTGGCGCATATTGTCGAAGTCGGGATCCATTTTAGCGTAGAACGTGGTGATTCCGCCAGCGTTGAAGGCTTTCTCAAGATATTTGAGCGCATTCTCCTTGTCGTTCAATAGCGAGTAGAGGCATGCGGCATTGTAGATGGTGGACGCATCGTCGGGGCTGGCGGTTAGTAGAGAGTCGGTCAGAGCGATGGCTTTGTCCTTTTCACCCAAGTAGAAGAGTGCGTAAGGCTCAATCTCCGTTGCTGCCGTGTCACCGACCACAGCCTTAAAGTCGGAGTCAGCCTCGTCCTTCTTTCCTAAGAGCGTATTGATCCGACCTCTTGTGTAGGAGTAATATGGCGTTGGTTCATCTAAGTCGATGGCGGTATTGATGTCGGAAAGCGCTTTGTCGCCCTCTTTTTTCTTCAAGTGTGTGATGCTTCGCATTGCGTAAATGGCAGCGTTTTCGGGGTCTAAGTCAATGCTGGCGTTTTCCACGTCGATGGCTTTGTCAAACTCACCGTTAAGCTCGTAGTAATTGGCTTTATTGAGCATATACCTCACCTCGGTGGAGTCCATGCCGATGGCTTTGTCAATCATTTCGATGGCGCGTGGCAGGTTGCCTGCCGACTTGTATGCTTCGGCAAGCACTCCGTAGCCTTGTGCCGAAGGTTCATCGTTGACAAGCTCTTGGTAATATTTGATGGCTTCGCCATAGTTCTTCGTTTGGTTGAGCGTGGCGGCGAGCAGTGCGGTCCATATTGCCTCTTTAGGTTTTTTTGCATGTTTTGCCTTTAGCTTTGCCACCAGCACCTGAGGGACTTCTTCACATGCGTTGTTAAGTCCATAGAAAGCTGCCTCTGTCTCGTTGTCGCCGTCGATGGCCTCTATGTAGCAGTTGATGGCCTCGCTGTATTTCTTTAGCTTGAGCAGCGCGTCGCCCTTGTAGGCGATAGTGGTGTAGTTGTCGGGCGACAGTTTTAGGGCGTACTCGTATTTGTCGAGCGCTTCCTGATACTTTCCGGTAGCTTCCAGACAGGCACCCATACCCACGAAGTTCTTGGCCATCCCAGGGTCGATTTCTGATGCTTTTTTGTGGTCGGCAAAGCTCTTGTCGTATTGCTTTTCGGCATAGTAGAACTCTCCTCGGTTCTCATAGTGTGAGCTGTTGTCGGGCTCGGCGTTGATGGCCGCAGTGAACTCGGCTTCAGCGTCGGCCATCCTGTCGAGGTTTTGTAGCACTTTGGCTTTCACATAGTGGTTGAAAGCCGTATTCTCCTTGTCCTTTTTAGGGCATAGTTTGATGGCTTGGTTGATGTAGGTGAGCGCATCGCCGTTTTCCCCCTTGTTGCCATAGATAACGGCTATCTGCTGATAGGCACGGTCGCATGAGGGGTGTTCCTTGATTTCTGCCGATAGATATTTGACGGCTTCGTCGTCATTGTCGTCTTGCACAGCCTCCATGCCACGCTGGTAGTTGTAGCAGTTCTCGTGCTTGTAGGCTTTTTTTTCTGCGTGTGCCACGGAACATGCCATCACGCATGCCAATGCCAGTGAAAATATGTGTTTGCTTGCGTTCATTACAGATGATTGTTAAAGTGTGGATATTAAGAATTTAGGGTGTTAATTTTTTGCTTCTTTTCCTTCACCGAGCAAGTGCTTTTCTGCGCTCTTGATGGCTTTGGCTCTTTTGCTGTGCAGAATGCGTGAGGGGTCGTATTCGAGCGCGGCATTGCCATGGATGCTGTCGGTGGCTGCGTCAATGCCAGTCACGCGGCAGATGAAGTTGAACAGTGTGAGTTCTTTCTCGTCGAGGTCGCTGTCGCTTGTCATCATCTGTAGCAGCATCTTTTTCACATCGGCCTTTTTCTGGTTGTCCATCTTGGAGAGAACAATCAGCCCGAGGAGTGAGAAGTCGTTGTCCACGGTGGCGGTGACACTGCGTAGCTCAGTGTTGGTGATTCCGAGCAGCTCTTGTAGCTGTTCAAAGTAGGCCAGCTCGTTAGGGTCGATCACGCCATCGGCTTGTGCCATGGCTATGACCACGGAGATGATGGCTTGTTTTTCTTTGAAATTGTAGTTCATGTTAAAACGAATAAATACTGTTTGTTTCGGTTAAATAGAAAGTTTGCCGTGGGGGTGGCTTTTACTGTGCCATGTCCCGCGGCAAACAGCATGATGAGGTTTTATATGGATAAGCGGCGGAGGGTGGTGAGCAGCTCGCGGTCGATGGGCTTGTCGTTTTTGATAGCCTTGCTGAACGGAACATACACGATTTCCTCATTGTCGTCGCCAATCATCACATTACGTTGGCCCTCAAGCAGCGCATCCACGGCTGCTGCGCCCATGCGTGAGGCGAGAATGCGGTCTTGCGCTGTGGGTGAGCCGCCACGCTGCAGGTGGCCAAGAATGGTTACGCGCACGTCGTATTCAGGGAATTCCTTGCGCACACGCTCTGCCAATCCCATGGCGCCGCCTGTGACAGGACTTTCTGCCACCAGCACGATGGAGGAGTTTTTGCTCTTGCGGAAGCCGTTCTGAATTAGCTCGGCCAACTGGTCGACCTCGGTGGAAATCTCTGGAATGATTGCAGCTTCGGCACCACTGGCTATTGCGCCGTTGAGCGCAAGGAAACCCGCGTTGCGGCCCATCACTTCAATGAAGAACAGGCGCTCG
>DLLC01000052.1:5002-8992 GCA_002476625.1 Porphyromonadaceae bacterium UBA7572
GTCGGTGCCGTAGAGGTCGTTGTCGATGGTGCCGGGCAGACCGATGATAGGGAAGTCGAACTCACTGGCAAACTGGCGTGCGCCTGTGAGCGAGCCGTCGCCGCCTATCACCACGAGTGCGTCGATACCGTGCTTCTTGATCACTTCATAGGCGCGCTGGTGGCCTTCTGGGGTGGTGAACTCCTTGCATCGTGCGGTTTTCAGAATAGTGCCGCCTTGCTGTATGATGTTCGACACATTTTGTGTCTTGAACTCTACCACTTCATCGTCGATAAGTCCTTTGTAGCCACGGTAAATGCCTTTCACATTGAATCCACTGAAAATTGCAGAACGTGTGACTGAACGAATGGCAGCATTCATGCCTGGAGCGTCGCCGCCCGATGTGAGAATGCCAATTGTCTTGATTGCTCCCATAATGATGATAACCTATAATTGTATGTATATATATAATTGTTTCTACAAAAGTAATCATTTTAGCGATATATGCGTTAAGTTTGTACTATAAAAAAATCCCCGAAAGCAGGGAAATGGCTTCCGGGGGATTTGTTGGTTTCTTTTATACGTCACTTGATTCCGGTGTAGATGCTGCACACTCCAAGGGTAAGCCGCTTGGCTTTGCAGTGCTTAAAGCCCACGGAGCGCATGATGGCGAGCATTTGCTCGCCTTGTGGCACAGCGGCGATGCTCTCTGGGAGATAGCGGTAGGCGCTCTTGTCGCCACTTTTCAGGGAGCCCACAAAGGGGATAATGTGGAGCGCATAGAGGTCGTAGAAAAAGCGGATGAAAGGATTCTGTGGTGTGGACAGCTCCAGCACGCACAGCATGCCGCCAGGCTTGAGCACACGGTACATCTCGGCGTAGCCTTGGTCGATGTGCTCGAAGTTGCGCACGCCAAACGCCACGGTCACAGCGTCGAAGCTCCCGGTGGAGAAGCCCATATTCAGGCAGTCGCCCTGCTCAAAGGTGATGTGCTTCTGAAGGCGCTTTGCCTCCACTTTTTTTCGCGCCACCGCCAGCATTCCCTCGCTCAGGTCGATGCCGTTCACCTCGCAGTGCAGATGCTGATGAAGCTGTAAGGCAAAGTCGCCCGTGCCGGTGGCCACGTCGAGCAGATGGCGTGGCGCCACCGACGCCACTTTTTTGCGTGCCACCTTGCGCCACCACTTGTCGATGCCGAGCGTCATGGCGCGGTTCATGAAGTCGTATGCGGGTGCGATGGTGTCGAACATGGCCTTCACTTGGAGGGTCTTGCCTTCGCCCTCGCTGTAAGGTTTGATCTCTTCTACTTTGTTCACGTTGCTTTTCGCTTTTTATGAATGTGTGTGAATTTACAGCCCCCTTACTGGTGCTTCTGCATATAGTCGTGAAAATAGTTCACAGCCCATGCTATCTGCTCCTCGGCGGTGTGGAATTGGCCGCTGTCCACTTCCACGGCATCGTTGGCTTTTCGCAGGGGGCTTTCCTTGCGGGTGGTGTCGAGGTGGTCGCGCATCTTCACATTTGCGATGATGTCGGCAAGTGTGACACTGGTGTCGCCCTTGGCACGCATCTCATCAAAGCGCCGCTTGGCGCGTATTTCCGGGCTTGTGGTCACAAACAGCTTGATTTCAGCATCGGGAAGCACCACCGTGCCTATGTCGCGGCCATCCATCACCACGCCTTTGTCTTTGCCCATTTCCTGCTGAAGGCGCACCATGGCATGGCGCACTTCGGCTATGGCAGCCACGAGACTCACGCAGTTCGACACCTCAAGACCGCGAATTTCGCGCTCCACGTTCTCGCCACAGAGGTAGGTGGCTTGCTTGCCGCCTTCAATCTTGAAGCTGATGCTGATTTTGGGAAGCAGAGCCACCAGGCGCTCCACATCCACTTTGCCGTCGGAGATCAGGCCATTGCGCAGGCAGTAGAGCGTCACGCTCCGGTACATGGCGCCAGTGTCGATATAGGTGTAGCCCACACTCTTGGCGAGGGCTTTTGCCATAGTGCTTTTTCCGCTCGACGAAGTGCCGTCGATGGCAACGTTTATCTTTTTCATATCCATTGTGGTTTTCTGTAGAATTTTCGCCACAAAGTTACAACTTTTTTCGGGAATAAGTGTCCATTAGCCTTCCATGCCCACACTTTACGGCAGACGGTCAGAAACTGTAGGTGTCACCGTTTTTATATTCTGGCAAGAGCAGTCCGTGGTCGTCGGTACAGTGGGCATACACTTTTTCCTGTCGCTCCAAGTCGAGCGTATTCCACACTGCGGTGCATTCTGGATATACCACATTAAGAGCCTTGCCAGCTTTTTTTGACGCTATTTTGGAGGCTATTCTCTCTTTCTCGGTGATGGCCAAGCTCGACCACCATTCGTCTAATTTGTCCTTTGTCATCATAATCCATTTTATTTTTTATATGTTTTGGCGTAGTGTTGAAAGTTCTTTTTTAATGGGATACGTGTCGGAGGCTACATTTTTTCCCTCGATACATGTCTAAGAGTGGAGCCCAAGCGCCAGACCACTTTGTATTTATATTCCACTTGTTGTCACGTCGCAAGCTGTAATCGGATCTGGTTTTTGTTATCCTGTCAACGGGCGTAATTAATCCGGACTCATGAATCACCCATTTTTCATCTGAAAACTGTCTACTTATAGAATGCTTTAGTATAAAAAAATTTAGTTCTCTATCTGTAGGCATATAAACTTTATTGGATACACTTAAATGAGTTTCAGCCCAAATATATGTGATGGTTGTTTCCTTGCCGATGGAAATAATTCCGTCATCATTTGGCTGTAATTTTAAAGTGTCGCCACTTGTCGTGAGAAAATGATAAATGGTGCTGTAAGAATCGCTGTCTTCATACCAATTGGCACACCCTTTCGATAATTCCAGTGTTTTAAATGTATATTTCTTAAAGGGGTATTTAAAATATCCCATACTTTCCATTGAAAGTTCTTTGCTGCCAGAATTGAGAGTTATGGTATCACCCGATTCCGAAAGTTCCCATACCCCTTGTGTCTGCGACTGTCCGAAAAATGGACTATTACCGTAGTATTTAAACTTGTGGTTTGGGTAAAATTCTATCGAGAAATCTTCAAAAAATTTACCTTCGGCCTTTTGTGTCTTACTCTTCGCTTCTTTCGGAACAATGTAGCGGCCAACCACTTGTTTATGCCACTCTTTCTGGCAAAAAGCAAAAAGGGTGCCCATCTGTAGAATTATACTAATTGACAATAGGCTTAACAGTGACTTTTTTCCCATTGATAATCTTTCTAAATATGTTGTTTTGCTTGCTTTTCGAAGCAGCATTAACCAATTTTTTATATGTTGAGTAATCTGGAATTTTATTCTTCTTTAAATCATAAATTTGGTATCTAATGCCATTTTCTACAACAGATTGTGTATTAAACGCGTTTACTTCGTCTATCATGTCGTATAAATATCCTGCGTCGCCTGTGAAAAAATCATAAGACAACTCTCCATACTCAAATTGATACCAGTGTTCACTTTCGTGAGAAACTAACCCCGTAGAATTTTGTAGCGTACTATTTATTTGTGTTACTATTTTTCCAGACTGGGCATCATAATATGTATATGCATGAGCTTCTTCGATTTCAGAAGAAAACTCTATCCTATAGACTTGGTCTGATGCAACTATTTCCTTTAATTCTGATATCTTGTTTTTGTATAATTTGACACAGTTTTCTAATAAAGCCCTTGTTTTGTCATCAATGTGGGTGTTTGAGAGAAGCTCCTGTATGTTTGCACAATTATCATAATAATAAGAATGGAGATGTTCAACATAACCATTTGGGTCTTCTATTGTATTTCCACTGGGGTCGGTGAGGGTGATGGGGTTGGCGGCGCACCAGAGGTAGGGGCTGAGGTGGGGGTATTTCTCTGTCAATGGATCCATTGTGGGGGTGCGGCCTGTCTGTGGGGCGTACCACCTCGCTTGGCTGTCGTAGCAGTCGAGGCCGTTTTCTCGGTCGAGCTCTTTGGTGCCGT
>DLLC01000056.1 GCA_002476625.1 Porphyromonadaceae bacterium UBA7572
GAGATTTGCTGTGACAAGAACTGTTTTATCGATTTTGACGGGTGCTGTGGCATTAGCCATTGCGGGCTGTGGCACGGGGATAGAGACTACCACTACGGTGACCGACAAGGATGTGAAGCGGGTGGAGGAGCATTATGCCTCTGCTTCTGTGCAGTCGTCGCTGACGGTGGCTGCCGACTCTGTGGCGGTGTGGAAGAAGGGTAAGCGGTTTTACGTGACGAACGACCGCATAAGCCTGGTGTTTGACCACTCCGACAAGTACTCGCCCGACCAGCTTCACCTGAAAGGGACGTATCTTTCGTATTTAGGCTATGAATCTGCCAATGCACTTGACAACAGGGCTGTGGTGACGCTTAAATTCTCCGACGGCGTGAATGAGCTGCGCTACGGCACGAACAAGGAACTGTCGGAACTGCCGTCGAGCTATCGAGTGCCGTTTCTTGTTGACGATGACATGGTGATGGGCGTGGCTCGCCAAATTGAGGGAAAAACGCTGTATATTCGCACGAGGCTATGGTACGACGTGCGCACACAGCAAATGATTGACCGCAGGCAGTACATTGCGGTGAGGGTTGACAGTGTGCTTCCTGGCGACGACGCACTGCCGCTGAAGGTGGTGTTTACCACGCTCGACACGCACGAACAGGCTATGCTTCGCATTTCCACAGGGAAGACGATGCAGGTGATGAATTTCGACGCAATGTTCTCGCTTAAAAATCCACGCAATGAATATCCCGACATTACGTCTGAAAACTGGGTTTTGATTACCAGAGGAAAGGTGGCAGAGGGCATGAATAAAGTGGAGTGCCGCCTGGCAAAGGGCGCGCCGAAGCAGATTGTGCGCACGCCGTCGCACGACGGGATGGGGGAGTACTGGTATTATGACGGCGGAGGATTTCTCCATTTTGAAGACGGCATATTAAAGCAGTTTAGATGATGGATTCAGAAACGCTTGAAATAGAATTCCTTGGCACAGGCACATCGACTGGTGTTCCGTCGATAGGCTGCCAGTGTGAAGTGTGCCGCTCGCATGATCCGAAGGACAACAGGCTGCGCACCTCCGCCATCGTGAGGTATAAAGGGGTGAGGATACTGATAGACTGTGGCCCTGATTTCCGTCAGCAAATACTGCGTGCGTCGTCGCTTGAGCTTGACGCGCTGCTCTTGACACATATCCACTACGATCATGTGGCAGGAATGGACGATTTGCGGGCTTACTGCATGACCGACGCTTTTCCTGTATATGCGCGACCCGAAGTGAACTGCCAGTTGCGCATCAGTATGCCGTATTGCTTTACCGACAAGCTATACCCGGGTGTGCCGCTACTTGATTTGATCGACATAGGGCCGCAACCGTTTATGGTGCGGGGCGTGAAGGTGACGCCTATTCCGGTGATGCACGGCAAGATGCTTATCAACGGCTATCGAATTGGCCCGCTTGCCTATATCACAGACTGCTCCTATATATCTCCTGAAGAAATAGAGAAACTGAAAGGAATACCGCTGCTTGTAATCAATGCGCTCCGTTATCAGCCCCACCATAGCCACATGACAGTGGCTGAGGCATTAGAGGTGGTGAGAAAAGTGGCTCCAGAGAGGGCTTACTTTATTCACATGAGCCACGGGATCGGGCTTCACGCCTGGGCCGAAGCACAGCTTCCGCCAAACACCCATTTTGCCTACGACACGCTTATCGTGCGCACGCATACCCGTGGCGCTCATGTGGATGCCTGCTCAAATGAGTGAATACAAATGAATACAAATGAATAAGAATGATAAAACAAGGTTTGCGTTAAAATCTTGTTTTTTATGCATAAAATGCCGTGTGAATGCACTATCTTTGTAAATTGAATAAAACGGATTTTTCTTGTGGAAGAAATTAGAAATATAGCTATTTTGGGTAGCACCGGTTCGATAGGACGGCAGACGCTCGATATCGTGAGCGAATATCCCGACCTGTTTCGGGCTTGGACTCTGGTGGCTAATAATAGTGCAGATTTGCTTATTGAGCAGGCGCTGAAATATCACCCCCATACGGTGGTGATTGCCAATGAGGCGCACTATCAAAAGGTGTGCGACGCACTGTCGCAAACAGGTATTGAGGTGCTCACCGGCGATACGGCTGTGGCTGAATGTGTAACAGCGCCAGAGATCGACACCGTGGTGACAGCCATGGTGGGCTACAGCGGTCTTGCCCCCACAATAAAAGCGATAGGGGCTGGCAAAAAAATAGCCTTGGCCAACAAAGAGACCCTCGTGGTGGCAGGCGACCTTATCACGCGCTTGCTGAAGTCGTCGGCTTCGGTGCTTTATCCTGTGGACTCAGAGCATGGTGCTTTCTATCAGTGCCTGGTGGGTGAGCGTCATCAAGACATCAACAAACTGATACTTACTGCGTCTGGCGGTCCTTTCCGTACATTCTCAAAGGAGAAGTTGGCAGATGTGACTGCTGCCGATGCTTTGAAGCACCCCAACTGGAGTATGGGAGCAAAAATCACCATCGATTCTGCTACGATGATGAACAAGGGCTTTGAGATGATAGAGGCCAAGTGGCTTTACGATGTGCCACAGCACGACATCGAAATCGTGGTGCATCCGCAGTCGATAGTGCATTCGATGGTGGAATTCAAGGATGGCTCCATTAAGGCGCAGTTGGGGCTGCCCGATATGCGCCTGCCTATCAGGTATGCATTAGGCTTGCCCGGACGATTGGCTTCATCGTGCAAGAAAATGACTGTGGACGACTATTGCAGCCTTACTTTTGAACGCCCGGATTTCGACAAGTTTCCATTGCTTCAAACCGCCTATGAGGCCGCCGACCGCGGTGGCAATGCCTCCTGTGTGATGAATGCCGCCAACGAAATAGCCGTGGCAGCCTTCCTGAAGAGTGAAATTAAATTTACTGACATCTATAAAATCATTGAGCGTACGCTCGCCTGGGCACCGTATGTGGGCACTCCGTCATACGACGACTATGTGAGTAGCAATGCCGAAGCGCGCGCCTATGCGTCATCATTAATCAAGTAAACGATAAGAAATGAGTACATTTTGGTTAAAAGCATTTGAATTAATACTTTCACTGAGCCTGCTTGTCTTTATCCATGAGCTTGGCCACTATATGTGGGCAAGAATATTTGGAGTGAAAGTAGAAAAATTCTACCTTTTTTTCAATCCATGGATCACGCTTTTTGCATGGTGCCCAAAGACAAAAATAATTAGCGTGCTGCGCACCAGTAAAGGTTCCGTGTATGAAACGAAACCGACGGAAGCTGAAGGCGAAACTTCGACAACGGAAGTAAAGGGCAACGAGAAAGCCACCTGGCGCGACACGGAATATGGCCTCGGCTGGCTTCCTTTGGGCGGCTATTGCGCTATTGCCGGTATGATTGACGAAACCCAGGGCGCAGAAAAACTTGCTGCGGAGCCACAGCCATGGGAATTTCGCACGCAGGCCACTTGGAAAAGGCTACTGATAATGATAGGTGGCGTGCTCAATAATTTTCTGCTCGCCATAGTCATTTATGCCGGTATGGTGTGGTACTGGGGCGAACAGTATTTGCCCTTCACGAGCGCAACAGAAGGCATCGCCTACAGCGATACAGCTCACAAGGTGGGTTTTCTCGACAATGATATTCCGCTTACAGCCGATGGCGAATCGGTGCGTTACTTCGATGCCGACCAGCTGAAAATAGCCATGGCCAAGGAGGTGAAGGTGCTTCGTGGCAAGGCCGACACTGTGAGTATTTCCATTCCTTCTAAATTTGTGCTGAAAGTGAACGATGACCTTGAAAAAGGCGAACCATTTATGATGTGCAATGTGCCCACAGTGGTGAAGACCACAATGCCAGGCACGGGCGCGGAGAAGGCCGGGCTACAAAGCGGCGACAAACTTGTGGCCGTGAACGGCGTGGCTACACCATCGTTCTCTAAATTTACAGAGCAGCTCAAGAGCAACAGCGGAAAGAAAGTGACATTGAAACTTGAGCGGGGCGGAAAGGCGATGACCGTCAATGCCGATGTAGACTCTGATGGAAAATTGGGCTTTGAGGCCATTGCTGATGTGTCGAAGCTGTTTAAAACCGAGCAGCACAGCTATTCACTGTTGCAGTCTATTCCACGCGGCATGGAAATGGGGTGCACACAGCTTGTGAGCTATGTGAAGGCTTTCAAGACCGTGTTTTCAAAAGAAGGAGCGAAAAACTTGGGCGGATTCGGTTCGATAGGCCATATTTTCCCCGAAACGTGGGACTGGTACAGTTTTTGGAGCATCACGGCGTTTTTGTCGGTGATTTTGGCCTTTATGAACATTCTGCCAATACCTGCGCTTGATGGCGGGCATGTGCTGTTTTTGCTTTTCGAAATGATAACCCGTCGAAAGCCAAGCGAGAAGTTTATGGAGTGGGCGCAAACAGCGGGCATGGTGTTCTTGATAGCCTTGCTGCTGTTTGCCAATGCAAATGATATTTACCGATTCTTTATCAAATAACAGATGGTTTATAAACGAGTGATATTAAAGCGGGGCAAAGAGGAGTCGCTCAAGCGGTTTCACCCTTGGGTGTTCTCTGGGGCAATTGCCCGTATGGACAATATAGAAGAAGGCGACCTTGTCACGGTGTATGACCACGAAGGAAATCTCATAGGCAATGGTCATTACCAGATAGGAAGCATTGCTGTGCGCATTCTCACATTCGATGACACGGAGATTGACTCCGCCTTTTTTGTGAAACGCCTCACTGAGGCCTACAAGGTGCGCGAGGCGTTGGGGCTGATGCGCCCCGACAACAATGCTTTTCGCCTGGTGCATGGCGAAGGAGATTTTCTGCCAGGGCTTGTGGTGGATGTGTATGGCTCCACAGCGGTGATGCAGGCGCATTCTCCTGGCATGCACTTCGCGCGTAATCTTATAGCCGATGCGCTAACGCGCTTGCCTGGTGGGCTGGTGAAAAATGTGTACTACAAGAGCGAAACCACCTTGCCATACAAGGCGCAGCTTGACCCACAAAACGAGTATATTGTCGGAGCGTATGACACAGATGAGGCGATGGAGAATGGATTGAAATTCCATGTGGACTGGCTACGAGGACAGAAAACGGGGTTCTTTGTGGATCAGAGAGAAAACCGGTCGCTTCTTGAGCATTATGCCAAAGGACGAAAGGTGCTGAACATGTTCTGCTACACGGGCGGCTTTTCGTTTTACGCTCTTCGGGGCGGCGCCGAGCTTGTTCACTCCGTGGATAGTTCAGCAAAGGCCATCTCACTGACAGATGCAAATGTGGAATTGAATTTTCCGGGCAGCGATAGGCACCAGTCGTTTGCCGTAGATGCTTTTAAGTATCTTGATGAAATGGGCAGCGACTACGACCTCATCGTGCTCGACCCCCCAGCCTTTGCAAAGCACAAGAGCGCCTTGCGCAACGCCCTAATTGGCTACCGCAAGCTCAATGCAAAGGCTTTTGAAAAAATTAAATCCGGAGGAATATTGTTCACGTTTTCATGTTCGCAGGCAGTGAACAAGGAGCAGTTTCGTCTGGCAGTGTTCAGTGCGGCTGCTATTTCCAAGCGAAAGGTGCGCATTTTGCACCAACTCACTCAACCCGCCGACCATCCTATCAACATTTACCATCCAGAGGGAGAATACTTGAAGGGACTGGTTTTATATGTAGAATAAATAATTAACCCAACACAGATTATGAAGAAAACCATTATCGCCGCTGCTTTGGCGGCACTGGCTTCAACAGCAACTATGGCACAAGGTAACAAATTCGACTACAATGTGGATCGATTTGCCGACATTCAGGTGCTTCGCTATCAGGTGCCTGGCTTTGAGAACCTTTCGTTGAAACAAAAGAAACTGGTTTATTATCTCACAGAGGCAGCCTTGCAGGGCCGTGACATTCTCACAGACCAGAACTGCAAGTATAACCTACAAGTGCGGCAAACTTTGGAGGCTATTTACACCAGCTTCAAGGGCAACAAAAATTCCGAAGAGTTTAAGGCTTTGGAAAAGTATCTGAAGCAAGTGTGGTTTGCCAATGGCATTCATCACCATTATTCTAAAGATAAGTTCACGCCAGAGTTTTCACAAATGTTCTTTAATGCCCAGGTCAGCGCTTTGCCAAAATCTAAACTGCCACTGGTAAAAGGGCAGACAAAGGCTTCGTTTATCAAAGTGATGGACAGGGTGATTTTCGACAAGACTTTCATGGCTAAAAGCGTGAACCTTGCCGCTGGTCAGGACCTGATTACCACCTCGGCTAACAATCTTTATGAGGGTGTGACTCAAAAAGAGGTGGAGGATTACTACAAGGCCATTAAAGACCCCAACGACAAGACCCCAATCTCCTACGGGCTGAATGCTAAAGTTGTGAAAGAAAATGGCAAAGTTGTGGAGAAAGTGTATAAGGTGGGCGGCCTTTACTCTGCCGCAATAGAGCGGATTGTGGCTAACCTGAAAGAGGCGATGAAATATGCGGAGAATGACGGGCAAAAGGCCTACATTCAGAAGTTGATAGACTTTTATGTGACAGGCTCATTGCGCACATTTGATGAGTACTCTATTCTTTGGGCGCAGGAGACGAAAAGTGATGTGGACTTTGTCAACGGCTTTATCGAAAATTACGGCGACCCATTGTCGATGACTGGCGCTTGGGAGGGGATGGTGAACTTCCGCAATCAAGAAGCGTCGCACCGCACATCACTCATCAGCGCCAATGCGCAGTATTTCGAGGACGCTTCGCCTATCGACGACCGCTTCAAGAAGAAGAATGTGAAGGGCGTGAGCGCTAAAGTGATTACTGCTGCCATCTTGGCGGGCGACAGCTATCCTTCCACTCCTATCGGCATCAATCTCCCCAACAGCAACTGGATTCGCTCGCAGTATGGCTCTAAATCGGTTACTATTGAAAATATCACCGACGCTTATGATGAAGTGGCAAACGGCACGGGGTTCAATGAGGAGTTCGCTTACAGCAATGTGGAGGTGGAATTGATGAAAAAATATTTGACACTCGCCGACAAACTCCACACCGACCTTCACGAATGCTTGGGCCATGCTTCCGGACAAATGCTTCCCGGTGTGGACGTGGGCCTACTTAAAAACTATCGTTCAACATTGGAAGAGGGCCGTGCCGATTTGTTCGCCTTATATCACATGGCCGACCCCAAACTGCTTGAGTTAGGCATTTTCAAGGAACCTGACACTTATAAAGCCGAATATTATAAGTATATTATGAATGGTTTGCTCACTCAGCTCACTCGCATAGAGCCAGGTAAGAATATTGAGGAGGCGCACATGCGTAACCGTAAGTTTGTGAGCGAATGGTGCTATCAGCATGGCAAGGCCGACAATGTGATTGAATATGTGAAACGCGACGGTAAGACTTATATTCGCATCAATGATTATGAAAAGCTCCATCAACTCTTTGGAAAACTCCTTGCAGAAGTGCAGCGCATTAAGAGTGAAGGCGACTTTGAGGCAGGTCGTGAGCTGGTGGAAACCTATGGAGTGAAGGTTGATCCTGAAATACATAAAGAGATACTTGAGCGTTATGCTAAATTAAATATCGCACCCTATAAGGGATTTGTGAATCCTCGTTACACATTGGTTAAAGACAAGAATGGTGACATCACAGATGTAAAAATCACTTACGGTGAAGGCTATGCACAGCAGATGCTTCGTTATAGCCGTGATTACTCACCGCTCACGAAATGACACAATTAGCCGTTGATTACATTTTGTAAGGGATAGAGTAGACTATCCATAGTGCGTATGGTAGATAGTGGCCGAGCTAAATACCGTTTGCATTTTAATTTACTTCACTCATTTTATAGTAGGGCTGGCTCCTTTTTAGGGGCTGGCCCTGACTTTTCTTCTGAATTCAGACTTTTCCCTTCAATTCTACATATGGGTATGCAAGCCTAATCGATTTTTTTTGAAAATAATGCTACAGAAATTTTTGCATTTCACATTTAATTGTTAATTTTGGGGTGTAATGTTAAAATTTTGGCGAAAAAACCGCTTTAAATGGAGAAATTCGCTTCTTTTAACGTTGCTTAAATAAGGGTTTGTTTAAATTCTTGTAGGATGAAAAAATCTACAATTTGGCTTCTGACGGTTGTGATGGCCGCAACGATTATGGGTCTTCTGTTTGTGCAAATCATGTATATGGAAGATATGGTGAGGATGCGCAATGAACAGTTTTCCGAAACAGTGAAAAGAAGCCTTTACGCAGTGTCTGACGCTTTGGAGCAAGATGAAACGCGCTACTATCTTGATCAGGATTTGAATGAGGCTGAACGATACCAGTTTGAGCTTGGTGACCGCTTGCCTTCTCAAATCACTGGGTCAGTGTCTTCCTCCAGCGATCTTGACAAGAAAACTTCAGCCAAGCCAGAGATTGGTGCTGGCAACTTTAAGCTGTCGGAACAGTATAAGCACCAGCAGGCTATCTTGAAAGGACAGTACCTTTATCAAAAGGGATTGCTTAACGAGGTGATTCTGTCAATCCTCAATCAGGCAAGTGACCGTCCTATTGCAGAGCGTGCCGACTCGGCAAGGGTGAATGCATACTTGAAGCGAGAACTCGAAAGTAACGGCCTTGAAGTGCCTTATGAGTTCGCTGTTGAAAGCCCGCAACAAGGGGTGGTGTATCATTCTGCCGGCTACGAACCGGGAGAGGAGTCGCAAAACGTGTTTTCGGCAGTGCTGTTTCCAAAGGATCCAGAGGCAAAGCGCAATGTACTGAAAGTGTTTTTCCCAACCCAGTCCGACTATATATATGCATCGATTAAGTTTATGATACCATCGTTTGTGTTCACCTTTATTCTGATGTTTATTTTCATCTACACAATTGTGGTGATTTTCCGTCAGAAGAAATTGAGTGAAATCAAAAACGACTTCATTAACAATATGACCCACGAGTTTAAGACTCCAATTTCCACCATTTCGTTAGCGGGTCAGATGCTCAATGACGAAACGGTGCTTAAAAGCCCAGCCATGCTGAAGCATGTGTCGCAGGTGATCACCGACGAAACAAAGCGGTTGCGCTTTCAAGTGGAAAAGGTGCTGCAAATGTCGCTGTTCGACCGGGGAACCGCCACAATCCGCTTGAAAGATACCGATGCTCATGCGATTATCGACAATGTGGTGAGCACCTACCGAATAAAGGCAGAGAAGTTTGGGGGGCATATTACAGCCGATTTCTCAGCGGAGGATTCAATAGTGAATGTGGATGAAATGCATTTCACCAATGTGATTTTCAACCTCCTTGACAATGCTATAAAATACAGGCGAGAGGACGTGGCCCCGGAATTGTCGATTTCAACACGCAACATCGGCGAGGATAAGCTTGAAATTCGCATCAGCGACAATGGCATAGGCATGAAAAAAGAGGACTTGAAGAAGATTTTCGAGAAGTTTTACCGTGTGCACACTGGTAACCGGCACGATGTGAAAGGCTTTGGGCTTGGCTTGGCTTATGTGAGCAAGATGATAGAGCTGTTTAAGGGCACTATTAAAGCCGAAAGCGAATTAAACAAAGGAACGACATTTATAATTACATTACCACTTTATAAATAAAGACGATTATGGAAGAAAAATTGAGAATTCTGCTTTGCGAAGACGATGAGAATCTTGGCATGCTCACAAGAGAATATTTGCAGGCAAAGGGCTACAATGTGGACTTGTATGCAGATGGAGAAAGTGGCTATAAGGCATTTTTGAAAGGCAAATACGACATTTGCGTGTTCGACATCATGATGCCAAAGAAAGATGGTTTTCAATTGGCTCAGGAGGTGCGCACTGTCAATAGCGAGGTGCCTATCATATTCCTCACAGCCAAGACACTGAAAGAGGATATTCTTGAAGGCTTCAAAATTGGTGCCGACGACTATATCACGAAACCTTTCAGCATGGAGGAGCTGGTGATGCGTATCGAGGCCATTTTGCGCCGTGTGAAAGGCAAGAAAGGCAAAGAAATCACAATGTATAAAATTGGCAAATTCACATTCGACACACAAAAGCAAGTGCTCATTGCAGATGACAAGCCAGAGAAGTTGACCACAAAGGAGAGCGAGCTGCTAAGCCTGCTTTGCGCGCATGTGAATGAGATTCTTGAGCGGAACTTTGCATTGAAGACCATCTGGATTGACGATAACTACTTCAACGCCCGCTCAATGGATGTGTACATTACAAAGTTGCGTAAGCATTTGAAAGATGATCCCTCCATTGAAATCATCAACATTCATGGTAAAGGCTATAAGCTGATAGCTCCAGAGGCAGAAGCAAAGTAAAGCGATTCGCAGTATAAAAGTCGTGACGTTCGTTCGGGAGGTCACGATTTTTTTATTATCTTTGCAGAGGATAGATTGTACCTTAGCATAAAGTTCAATCGAGTTTGACATTCTGCATTCGGTTTACATTATC
>DLLC01000071.1:0-267 GCA_002476625.1 Porphyromonadaceae bacterium UBA7572
TGTGGACGACCACCTGATGGAAGTGAGCCATGTGATTCGCGGCGAGGAGTGGCTGCCAAGCGCACCGCTCCACGTGCTGCTTTACGAGGCTTTCGGCTGGACCGACACGCAGCCAGAGTTTGTGCATCTGCCACTGCTGCTCAAGCCCGACGGAAAAGGCAAGTTGAGCAAGCGTGACGGCGACCGCCTCGGTTTCCCCGTGTTCCCGCTCGAATGGCACGACCCCAAGTCGGGAGAAGTGGCATCGGGCTACCGCGAGAGTGGCTA
>DLLC01000071.1:290-12425 GCA_002476625.1 Porphyromonadaceae bacterium UBA7572
CTGTGGTCAATTTTCTCGCGCTTCTCGGCTGGAATCCTGGTGACGACCGTGAAATCATGAGTATGGACGAGCTAATCCGCGACTTCTCATTCGCCCATTGCTCAAAGAGCGGCGCTAAATTCGACTTTGAGAAAGCCAAATGGTTCAATCACGAATATCTGATGGCCACCGACGATGCCACACTCGCCCAGCTCTTCAAGCCCGTGCTTGCCGAGCATGTGGATGTGGCGCAGTTCACCGACGGCTACATTGCCGCCGCAGTGGGCTCGGTGAAAAACCGCATCAACTTCGTGAAAGACCTCTGGGCCAATGCCGCATTCTATTTCAAAGCTCCAGTGGAATATGCGCCCAAAGATGTGAAGAAGCGCTGGAAAGAAGAAACACCCAGGCTGATGGGCGAGCTGATTGACTTGCTCGAGGGCATCGACAACTTCGACGATGCAGCGGCCACCGAGGCTGCTGTGATGGCGTGGATTAAGGGCAACGACTACCATATGGGAAATGTGATGAACGCTTTCCGCCTCACGGTGGTGGGCGAATGCAAAGGCCCGCACATGTTTGAAATCACTCGCATATTGGGAAAGGAGGAGACCATAGCGCGCATTAAGCGCGGCGTGGCTGCCATACAGCTCCCCACAGAATAACTAAGGCTCTTCGACTATGACTAAAAAATGGTTGGGCATTTTGCTCCTGTGGCTCATGGTGGCTTCTGCGGCCCACGCTCAAGAAGTGGTGTGGAACCTTGACTTTGACGCTCAGTTTGCCAATAGGGAAGGTGGCGACGAGCAGCGCCCCGACCAGACATTCCTCTTCACCCGGCTTGCTCCGGAGGTGGGCATGCGGCTGGGCGACAAACACAGCAGCCACACGCTGAAAGGTGGCGTGAGCTGGTTTCAACCTATGAACGACGACGCTTCCGGGGCTAAGGTATCGCCCACGCTCTATTACCAATACCACCGCAAAGGGTGGAATGTGAGTGTGGGCATGATCCCACGCACAGACATGGTGGAGCATGCGCCACGCTATCTGTGGAGCGATTCGCTGGCCTATCGCCAGCCCAACATTCGTGGCGTGCTTGCCCAATACCAGAAACGTGAGGGCCGGGGCTACGCTCAACTGTATTTAGACTGGCGCCAGCAGCAGTCCGACAAGCGCCGTGAGGCGTTCAACGTGCTCATCAGCGGAAAAGCGTATGTGGCGGGTGGCTTCTGGCTCGGAGGCCATGCGCAATACAACCATTTGGCCAAGTCGAAGCGGCCACAAGAAGGGGAGGGCGTGAACGATGATGTCATGGCCAACCCACTGGCGGGCTATGACTGGCATATGTCGAAATGGGCTTCGCTGAAAGTGAAGGCGGGCATGATAATGAATTTGGAGCGTGACCGGTCGGCTGACAATGGCTGGCTGACCGCTTGTGGCTTCATAGGCAATGTGCTGGGGCGCTGGAAGTGGCTTGAGGCCGAGCAGAATGTGTACGCCGGCAAAAACCTGTTCCCGCTGTGGAACAAGTATGGCAGCGAGCTCAATCTGGGCGACTCCTACTACTGCTCAAAACTCTATAGCCGCACCGATGTGCGCGCACATATTGTGCAAAACAGCTTCGTGGACCTGAACGCATCGCTCACTTTCCACGCCACCGACAAGATTACGGGGTTTTGGCAGCAGATCACTTGCCGACTCTACATTGACCAAAACCTCTGGAAGCATCGCCACCACAAGCGCCTGCCGCGTGGCGGACGAATGCTGCAAAGCAATTTTTAGAGATTAATGAGACCAAGTTATAATTTAGGTATAAAAGCATATAGGCTGGGCGTGCGCCTGGCTGCTATCCGCAATAAAAAGGCCCGCTTGATGCTTGAGGGGCAAAAGCACACATTTCTGCAGCTTCAGCAAAAGCTCACCCCCGGCAGTCGCTACATCTGGATTCACGCCTCGTCGCTTGGCGAGTTTGAACAGGGCCGACCGCTGATTGAGCGAATCAAGAAGGAAACCCCCGACGCGCACATCGTGCTGAGCTTCTTCTCCCCCAGTGGCTATGAGGTGCGCAAAGGCTACGACAAGGTGGACGCCGTGTGCTATCTGCCTTTCGACGTGCCGTCGGAAGTGAAGAGATTCATTGATTTGCTGAATCCCGCTATGGCCATTTTTGTAAAATACGAATTTTGGGGTAATTACTTGAGTGAACTTCACCGCAGGGGCATTCCCACCTACATCATTTCCGCCATCTTCCGCGACACGCAGATATTCTTCCGCCCGTGGGGCGGTATGTTTCGTGGCATGCTCAAGTGCTTCACACGCATATTCGTGCAGAACGAGGAGTCGCGTCAACTGCTTAAAACCATCAACATCGACAACGTGGAGGTGGCAGGCGACACGCGGTTCGACCGTGTGGCGGATGTGCGCGCGGCTGCGAAGGAATTCCCTGTGATAGCCGCTTTTTCCGCTGGCAGTGAGTTCACACTGGTGATGGGCAGCTCGTGGCAGCCCGACGAGGACATAGTGATTCCTTATTTCAATTCGCACCCTGGCATGAAGCTGATTATCGCGCCTCACGAGTTCGACGCTTCACGCCTTCACACGCTGAAGAACAAGGTTCATCGCAAGACAGGACTGTATAGCGAAACAAGCGCGGAGAGCGCCAAGGGGCTCGACTGCCTGATTATCGACTGCTTTGGCATCCTGTCGTCGCTCTACCGCTATGGGCAGATGGCTTATGTGGGAGGCGGATTCGGCGCCGGCATCCACAATATCAATGAGGCGGCAGTGTATGGCATACCGGTGGTATTTGGCCCAAAGTTCGGCAAGTTTGCCGAGGCTCGCGACCTCATAGCCATTGGCGGGGGCCACTGTATTCATGACGAGCATGAATTTGCCGAGCTGATGAACAAGATGCTTTCAAACAAGGCTGCGCTGGAGAACAGCGGCAACATTGCGGGCAACTACATATCCACCCACACTGGCGCCACCGACCGAATTTATCGTGAACTGTTCCCAAAACGGAAACAGTGATCGCTCGCTTAACCCCTTAACTTCCAGTGAAATTTTTCGGGTAAATCAATTTAATTTTCTTATCTTTGTAAATTACATAGGTTAAGAACGTTTGCCGCCACCTACACATGACGGCAATGCATCACCAACAACGCTTGTTTTTTATGAGATCGTATATTAACTCGAAATTGAGGTTCGGACAATTGTCGAAACGATATTATTGCCCTGAAAGTGAGGTGGAAATGGCATCCATTACACGATGCGAGAAGGTATTTACTAAAATCGTGGAAACACCGAGTGAAGGCGCAAAAGAAGCCGCTCTCGACATAGCCGGTGCCATTGAGCAGTGCGTGGCTGAGCGTGGCAGGTGCGTGATGGGGTTTGGCGCGGGAAAAGGCGCTCTCGATGTTTACGACGAGCTGGTGAAGCTCTACTTCGCCGACAAGGTGAGTTTTGCGAAGGTGGTGGCGTTCAATATCAGTGAGCTTGGCTTCGGGCAGCAAGACACCGATTCTCAAAACAATTTCCGCCGGCTGCAAGAGCGACTGTTCAATAAGATAGACATAGACCCATCCAACGTATATACTTTTGATGAAGGCGCCACCAAGGAGAATGTGCACAGGCACTGTAAGCAGTATGAGGCGCTTATCGACTCTTTCGGCGGCATTGACGTGCTGGTGTGCCAGCTGACCAAAAATGGCGGTTTGGCATTCAATGAGCCTGGCTCACAGTCCACCTCCACTTGCCGGCTGGTGCTTTTGAGCAACGACAGTCGTCAGCGTATCGCTGACAGCTACCAGTGTGAAGTGGCTCCCGACACTGCAGTCACGCTGGGCTTGTCGAACCTGCTCGCTGCCCGTAAAATCGTGTGCGTGGCATGGGGCGAGGCCAGTGCGGAATCGGTGTACAATACCATAGAGGGCCGCATATGCGACAACACTCCCGCCTCGTTTCTTCAGATGCACCACGATGTGAAGCTGATGGTGGACCTTGATGCCGCCGCACAGCTTACCCGCATTAATTTCCCATGGAAGGTGACTTCCTGCGAATGGACCGACGACCTTGTGCGCCGCGCCATCGTATGGCTCAGCCAGCAGACTGGGAAGCCTATTCTGAAACTCACCAACAAGGACTATAACGACAATGGCTTGAGCGAGCTCGTGACCGTGTTTGGCTCGGCCTATGATGTGAACATACGCATTTTCAATGTGCTCCAGCACACCATCACCGGATGGCCCGGCGGCAAGCCCAATGCCGACGACGCGTCGCGCCCGGAGCGTGCCACCCCTTATCCGAAGCGAGTGGTGTGCTTCAGCCCGCACCCCGACGACGTGGTGGTGTCGATGGGCGGAACGCTTCGCCGCCTTGTGCAGCAAGGGCACGACGTGCATGTGGCGTTTCAGACCAATGGCGACATGATGGTGAACGATGAAGACGTGGAGCGCATCATCATGCTCACCAACCGCCTGTCGAGCCATTTCGGCTTTGGCACGGCTCTGCGCGATGATGTGGTGCAACGCATTCACGACACCTTGCGCTCAAAACGCCCCGGTGACGCCGACACGCCCGAAACTCGCTTCACCAAGGGCTTGATTCTCATGTGTGAGTGTGTGATGAGCTGCAAATTCTTGGGCGTGGACCCACAGAATGTGCATGAGATGAACTTGCCGTTCTACAGCGAGTCGGCCCACGGAACGGGAAAAGTGACAGAGGCCGATGTGATGCCTATCGCCAAACTTCTGCGCCAGCTCCGTCCGCATCAGATCTTCTTTGCCGACGACTATGACCCCAATGGTGTGAACGAGCGCGCCTCGGAGGCGCTGATTTTGGCACTGATGCAGCTCAAGAACGAGCCTTGGATGAAGGACTGCCGCATGTGGATGTATAGAGGTCAGTGGGGCCAGTGGGATATCGACAATATAGAGATGACCGTGCCGATGAGCCCAGAGGAGTTCAGCGTGAAGCGCCAGGCCATACTCAAGCATCAGTCGCAGGTGCACGACGCACCTTTCCGCGACCCAGAGAACGGCCAGCTCGCCTGGCAAACCAGCATCGACCGCAACACCGCTCTGGCCGATCTTTACTCTCGCCTTGGTCTGGCAAGCTACGAGGCCATGGAGGCCTTTGTGCGCTACCATATCGACGAATAGGCGCACAGACAGACGCTTTGCGCCGGTTGTGCATAAAGAAGATGCGCACGAGTGAGGGCAGTGGCTCAATGGTTCTACAGTAAATCAAAAAAAAATTGCAAAAACTTATGGCAAAAAAAGATAATTTGAAATCCTACAAGATGGAGCGTCGCGAGCTCCACGACAAGGTGATTAATTTCTTCAACACTGAAGAAAATGTGCCCTATAACTATAAGCAAGTGTCGGAGCAGGTGAATGCCAACACGCCCCGGCAGCGTGCCATGGTGGTGGAGCTGCTCGAGCAGCTCACCATCGACGGCTTCCTGAACGAGGTGACCCCTGGACGCTTCAAGGCTGTGATGCGCTCGGCTGTGGAAGAGGGCATATTCATTCGCAGAAGCAACGGCAAAAACAGTGTGGACACGGTGAACGACGACAGCAAGCCTATCTTTGTGGCGGAGCGCAACTCTATGCACGCCCTCAATGGCGACCGTGTGCTCGTGCACATCAGCGCTGCTCGCGAAGGCGTGGAGCCAGAGGCTGAGGTGATCAAGATTATAGAGCGCAAGGACCAGGTGTTCACCGGCACCCTTCAGGTGAAAAAGTATTTCACGATGCTCGCCACCGACAGCAAGTTTCTTGCCACTGACATTTTCATTCCTTCCGACAAGACCATGGGCGGAAAGACGGGCGACAAGGCTGTGGTGAGAATTGTGGAATGGCCAGAGGATGCCAACAGCCCCGTGGGCGAGGTGGTGGACGTGCTTGGCGAGGCGGGCAGCAACAATGCCGAAATCAACGCCATCATGGCAGAGTTCGGACTGCCCTACAAGTATCCGCAGAATGTGGAGAAGGCCGCAGAAAAGATTAGCGATGTGATTACGGAGGAAGAGATAGCTCGCCGCCGCGATATGCGCGACGTGACCACATTCACCATCGACCCTGCCGACGCTAAAGACTTTGACGACGCACTCTCCATTCGCCGCCTCGGCAACGGTCACTGGGAAGTAGGTGTGCACATTGCCGACGTCACCCACTATGTGACCCCTGGCAGCGTGATTGAAAAGGAGGCTGAAAGCCGTGCCACTTCGGTTTACCTGGTGGACAGGACGGTGCCGATGCTTCCCGAGCGCCTGTGTAACTATATTTGCTCTCTTCGCCCCGATGAGGAGAAACTCGCGCACTCGGTGCTTTTCGAGCTCGACGACGATGCCAAGGTGATTCGTTATGAAATATGCCACACCGTGATTAAGAGTGACCGCCGCTTTGCCTATGAAGAGGCTCAGGAGGTGATTGAAACGGGCAAGGGCGACATGTGCGAGGAAATTCTCACACTCAATAGCCTTGCGCAGAAACTTCGTGCGAAACGCTTTGAGAATGGCGCTGTGGCGTTTAACCGTGAGGAACTGAAGTTCGAAATCGATGCCGACGGCAAGCCCATTGGCGTGCATGTGCATGTGTCGAAAGAAGCGAATAAGCTCATTGAGGAATTTATGCTTTTGGCCAATATGAAGGTGGCGGAGCATATAGGCAAGGTGAAGAAGGGCTGCAAGGCCAAGGCGTTTGTTTACCGTATTCACGATGTGCCCAACAGCGACAAGCTCTCGAATTTCGCCGATATCGCCTCGCATTTTGGCTACAAAGTGAAGACCAAAGGCACCGTGAAGGAGGTGAACCGAAGCATCAATGCGCTGCTCGACCAGGTGAAGGGCCGCCCAGAGGAGGAGATGCTCTCCATTCTCGCTATCCGCTCGATGGCAAAGGCCACCTATTCAACCACCAATGTGGGCCACTATGGGCTGGCTTTCGACTACTACACTCACTTCACATCGCCTATTCGTCGCTATCCCGACATGATGGTACACCGCTTGCTCGACCGCTATGCCGCTGGCGGACGCAGTGTGAGCCAGCCTGCGCTTGAAGACGAGTGCAAGCATGTGAGCGCACAGGAGCAGCTTGCCGCCGATGCCGAGCGTGCAAGTATCAAGTACAAGGCTGTGGAATATATGGGCGACCGGCTTGGCGAAGTGTTTGACGGCCATATTTCTGGTGTGACTGAGTGGGGACTGTATGTGGAACTGAACGACACGCACTGCGAGGGCATGATTCCTGTGCGCGACCTTGACGACGATTTCTATGAGTTCGACGAGAAGAACTACTGTCTGATGGGGCGCCGCCGTCACCGTAAATACCAGTTGGGCGACAACATCACCATTCAGGTGGCCCGTGCCGACTTGATTAAGAAGCAACTCGACTTTGTGCTCGTGGATGAGCGTAACCCTGCCGGAACGCACCGTATCGACAAGGCGCCAATCACCCAGAAATCGCGTATGCAGTCGGCAGAAAGCAAAACCGACCGCAAGCGCAGCGACTATGAGGGCGGAAAAGCCTCTAACCGTCAGAAGCGCGGCAAGCGTGGTAATTCCACTCGCCGTAATGCCGAGCGCAAGCGTAGCGGCTCAAGGCACGGAGGCTCTGGTAAGCGTAGGGCCGGCAAAAAAGAAGAGTAAGTCATAAATTACAGCTATAAAATAGCGGTCGCCACTCCAATTCCGGGAGGCGGCCGCTATTTTTTTGCCTTAATGAAAGGTTGCAGTGACTTGTATATATATCGGCTACTAATGTTTGCTTATTTGATGCCGTATTTGGCGAGAATCTCCACCACTTGCGGTGCGATGGATTTAGCCCATAGCGTGTAGCCGTAGTTGGAGGGGTGAATGCCATCTACTGTGGCCTCGTGGTCGGGGCTTGTGGCGTTGGGGTGAATGAAGTACACATCTTTGTATTTCTTTACGGCCTCATTCATCAGCTTCTCAGCCACAGCTTTCTTCTCGGCCTCGGCCTGGGCACGGGCAGTGTTGAATGTGCAGTACTCGCGGTCGATAGTCTGCTGGAAGATGAGCGGTTTGCCGGGGTGTGCCTTTTGCATGCGCTCGATGAACGGGAACAGACGCTGCTCGATTTCCTTTGGGGTGGGGTTGGAGAAGCTGTCGAAGATGAATGCGTCGGCGTCAACGTCAGCAAGCGCCTCCGCAAAGTAGGGCTGGAGTTTGCAGTGTCCGCTGCAGCCCAGGCCGAGCAGTTGCAATCCTGTGATACGGCAGAACTGGGCAGGGTAGGTGAGCCCTGGGCGGCTGGTGCTGGTTCCGTGGGTGTAGCTCGACCCGAAGATGGCTATACGGTGGCGGAACGGGATGGGTGATGGCGCAATGGTGGCGTCGGCGTCCACTCCAATCTCTAATTTGTTCACCTCGGCGAACAGTGGCAGATAGAGCAGACACTCATGCTCAGTGCCGTCCATGTTGGTGACGAGGTTGATCGCGCGGTTAAGGGTCTCCTGCGATCGTGCGCCAGAGCCAGCCCAGCGCCACTCTCCGTCCTTTTTGATGTAGAGGTCAAAGCCGTGGGCAGCGATGCCGGTGCTGTTTTGGGGCCATTCCACGTCGCCAAACTCACACTTTACCGCTATGGTGCGGCTTGAGGTGGAGAAGGCAATCGACATACCAGCCGACTCGCGCACTTGCAGAATCTCCTTTTTGTCGAATCCTTTGTATTTTACCGTGTCGATGCGGTGATAGGGGTTGGGGGTGCCTGGCATCAGTTTGCCAACGAGGGTGAACTGCTGAGCATCGTAAAATTTCAGCTTTGGCGCGGCCAGAGCTATTGAAGCGGTGATGATGACCACCAATAAGAGGCAATAAATTCGTTTCATAGGGCTAAGTATTCACTTTTTAGAAGTTGTTAAGTACCACAAAATTACAAAAAAAACTGGTATGTGCAGTTTTTTGTGATGTGGGTATTTGCTGCTGTTGACTTTTTGTGGGGTGAGTATATGCTAAAAATGGAAGCCTCGCTCTCAGAAAGCGAGACTTCCATTATGGTGACAATATATCAATATAATATTAGCTACTGATTACTTGCCAAAGTTGGCCTTACGCATATCGCCTTCCTCCGAGAGTGCGCGGTGGAACTCAAGCGCATACTTGTGGCTTTGGTAAATGTGGCCAATGGCCTCTTCCTTTGCCTTCGCGAGATATTCGCGGAGCAGTGGACGGTAAGATGGGTGGGCGGCCTTTTCAATGATTTCCTCGGCGGCCTGCAGCGGATCCTTGAAGCGGAGGTCGGCCACACCTTGGTCGGTGACGATGATGTCAACGGAGTGGATAGTGTGGTCCACGTGTGTGGTCATAGGCACGATGGTGCTGATGGCGCCGTCTTTCTTGATGGATGGGCACATGAAGATGCTGGTGTAGGCGTTGCGTGTGAAGTCGCCGCTGCCGCCAATGCCGTTCATCAGGCGTGTGCCGTTGATGTGTGAGGAGTTCACATTGCCGAAGATGTCGCACTCAATTGCTGTGTTCATCGAAATCACACCTATACGGCGAATCACCTCTGGGTTGTTGCTGATTTCTGACGGACGCAGGAGTATCTTGTCGTGCAGAGTGTCGATGTTGGCAAACAGGTCTTGCATGGCCTCTCCAGAAAGGGTGAGAGAGCATGTGCTTGCGAATTTGCATCGTCCGCTCTTGAGGAGCTTCAGCACGCTGTCCTGCATCACTTCGGTGTACATTTCAAATGGTGGAATGTCGGTGCTTTCCTCCAGGGCGTTGAGCACGGCGTTGGCGATGTTGCCTACACCAGATTGGATAGGCAAGAAAGTTTTCGGCATTTTTCCAGACTTGATCTCGTTTACCAGGAAGTCGCACACGTTCTTGCCGATGAGCGCTGTCTGCTCGTCCACAGGGGTGAATTTGCTGGGCATACCCAGTGGCATGCTTGTTTTCACTACGCCGAGCACTTTTTTGGGATCAACGTGAGCCACGGGCGAGCCAGAGCGGTCGTGTGCAGAGTAGATAGGAATCTCGCGTCGGTATGGAGGATCGAGGGGCACGATGATGTCGTGCAGTCCCTTTATGCTCTCGGGTATTTGGTCGTTGAGCTCGATGAGCACCTTGTCGGCGAGCTGAAGCCATGTGGGAGAGTTGCCCACAGCGGTGCCGAGCACGATGTCGCCATCATCGGTGATGCTTTGAGCCTCGATGAGGGCCACGTCCATCTTGCCATAGTAGCCATAGCGGAATTCTTGTGCCAGCTCGCTTAGGTGGCGGTCGTTGTAGTGCACTTCACCGGCGTTGATGCGGTTGCGCACTTCGGGAAGCGACTGGTAAGGGGTGCGGTAGTTGAGCGCATGGGCTCGTGAAAGTTCGCCGTCGGTGTAGTCGTTCGACGATGCGCCGCTGAAAATGTTTACTTTAAATTCGCGTCCAGCCTCGTGTTCGCGGATAGCTTTTTTGGCAATGGCAGGAGGAATCACCTTCACGTTGCCAGGGATTGTAAAGCCAGAAATACCGATGTTCATTCCGTTCTGAATGTAGTCGGCAGCCTCTTCTGGTGTGAGAATTGGATAAATCATTTGTGTTTTGATTTCGTTATTATTCTTATTTTATCAACTTCGTTTTTTAACCTTCAAAATTACTCATTTTGCCACAATTGGCAAAATTATGCGAAAGGCATTTTGGCATAGCTCCTTTTTTGCCCACTCTTTAGCCCTAATTGCCCATATAGTCTTTAGTTAAAAGAAAAGCTGCTTGAATTTCTTGTTTTGAATAATTCAAGCAGCCTCTATGTGTAGTGTATAATTAATTGCCTTTTGGGTTGGGTCCATATTCATTCATTCCGGGGTCGGAGTCTTGTATGGTCCAGATAAGGATTATGATGAACCCGAAGGGCACGAGGTTGATCAGTTGCCACCAGCCGCTGTGGTTAGTGTCGTGGAGGCGGCGCGCTGTCACTGCCAGTGCAGGGATGAGCAGCACGATGCTGCCAATGCCGCATGTGATGCTTGAGATAATGCAATTGAACAGTGTGAACCACCAGTATTCTGAGCGGCGTGCGCGGCCTTCAAATGTGCCGAATTTTTTGAAGCATGTGGAGATGGCTTCTCCGAAATCCATCTGCTTGTTTGCTGTGGCTCCGTATTGTGGCCCGTATTGTGGCTGTTGGTAGTATTGCTGCTGATTCCATTGCGGTTGCGGTTGCGTTTGCTGGAATGGCGGCATTGGCTGCTGTTGCGGTTGTAGCAGTGCTGCCACTTCAGGCACCTGCATGGCAGGCATCCAGTTGGGCATGGTTTCATTCCATACGTATGATTGTGGTGTGAGGCCTGCCGCGAGAAGTTCGTTCAGTTCATGAGGGCCACTTTGCTGACCGCTACTGTTGTGTAGGAAATACTTCATAATTTAGCTATTTTGACAGTTAATGATATTTTTCTTCTGCAAAAATAATCATTTTATGGAGTTTATAACAGCGTTTTGCCCGTTATTTCTTTACATATCAGTAAAAAAAGGCAATGTGCCATTTCTTCTACTGTCTTTTTCCCTATGCCATAGTAATGACGTGCGGAAAAATAAATCGGCTGGAGCCTTTTGCCATGCTCCAGCCGATAGCTGATTATTTTAGAATGTGACTACACGGTGAGTAATGTGCTCCCGTTCTCGTCTCATTTTAGCCGAATTATGTTAGTCGCTCACCTTTGCGCAAAGGAACTCGCGGTTGAGGCGGCTGATGTTGCTGAGCTTGATGTTCTTAGGGCATTCAGCAGCACAAGCACCAGTGTTGGTGCAGTTACCAAATCCCAGTTCGTCCATCTTAGCTACCATAGCTTTCACGCGGCGTTTAGCCTCGGTCTTGCCTTGTGGGAGCAGTGCAAACTGGCTCACCTTGGCTGAAACGAAGAGCATGGCAGAGCCGTTTTTGCAGGCAGCCACACAGGCGCCACAACCCACGCAGGTGGCAGAGTCCATAGCCTCGTCGGCCACTTCCTTTGGAATGGGGATTGCGTTGGCGTCCTGGGCACCGCCGCAGTTGAAGCTCACATAGCCGCCGGCTTGCTGGATCTTGTCGAATGCGTTGCGGTCCACCATGAGGTCCTTGATTACAGGGAATGCAGCTGAGCGCCAAGGCTCCACGGTGATGGTTTCGCCATCTTGGAAGCGGCGCATGTAGAGCTGGCAAGTGG
>DLLC01000058.1 GCA_002476625.1 Porphyromonadaceae bacterium UBA7572
CGCCACTGCCTCGGGCATTTTATCTGTATTAAATTCCAGGTTTCTCTTGCTTTTCAGCGTGCCGCCCACGTTTTTCAGTTTGTAGCCCACAAGCGCCACTCTTTGTGCAGAGTCTAACGCCTGCGGCAAATGAAGCAGCACCCAGTTGCTCTGGTCGTAGGCCACAGTGTCGGGCATCAAGCCACACTTTTTGATGTAGTCGGTCTGGCCTGGCGCCACCGTGTCTTGGCGCGCATAAGGAGTGTCGTCTTTTGCATAAATGGTGCGTCCGTCAGCCGACACGCGTGCGCAGGTGAGCGTGCTGTCGCAGATGCTGAAATAATGGTTTTCCTCCAGGCGCGGATTGCTCTTCACATCTGTCAAGCGATATTGAAATTCAGGAAAGCCGCCCAAAGCGTTGATTTTTCCAGCGCCAAACTGCAAGGGAGCATTGCGTACCGCATCGTCCACATACGCGCTTTTTTTAATAACATCTTTCACATCGTCCACTTTCAGCGAGGGGTTGGCCTGAAGCCACAATGCCACGATGCCAGCCACTGTGGGTGTGGACATCGATGTGCCCGACATTGATCCCCAGTAGTCGGTCCTGCCCGTGGTGGAGTTAGGCTTGGCGTAGGCCGTGTTGCCCGACACGGTTGCCAAATAGTTGTAGCCATTGTAGGCACTGATCACCAGATAGCCTGGAGCGGTGACAAAGGGATACGCCACGCCGTTAGGCGCCACACCATAGCTCGAGGTGGGGTAAATCTCTCCCTCTGGGTAGATAGGATTATACAGGTCTTTGCCGTTCAATGCCAAATATCTGTTTCGGCCCACAAAGTTACCCACCGATATGGTGTAGCGGCCCGTTACGTTGTCATTGATGCTGCAAGAGTCGTTGCCTTCCACAAACTTATAGTCGGCCACTTGCGGGTGAGCGGAAAAGGCATGTTCGGAGTTCATCCATGAGTCGAACTCCACACCGTCGGCGCCATAATACTGCACCGCCACCTTATAGCGTTTCACGTCGGAGCGAAGCGGCTTGAGCGACACCTCGCTGTAGGTTTCCACATGGCCATTGCTCTCGGTGGTGACCCACACGCCAATCTTGCCTGAGAAGTACTGCGACAGGAAAGCGTTGTAGCCACGCTTCGACTCCATACCTGGCCCTATGTAATGATAGGTGTAGGCCTTCATTATTCCAGTTTCATAGAAAATGGAATTGTCGTCGGGGTCGATGAGCAGATATTTGATGCCCACTATGGAACGGCTGCGGCTCCAGGTGTCGATAGAAAACTGCGCCGTGTAGCCAGCCGCCTGCGCCCCGCCTATGACTGAGCCTATGGTAGGGCTGGTGGAGGTGTTGGCGCCAGCAAACTTATGGTAGATATGACGCTTCTGCCCTCCGAGATTGCCTGCTGAAAGGCACACCACAGCATCGCTTTTTCCCACTTCGTCATAAACCTTACAGATTTTACTCGTACCGTCGTGCGGACCTTTCTTCGTGCCGATGCTCACACTTATCACACATGGCTTGCCCACGCTTTTCGCGTAGTGCGTGATATACTTCAAGCTATTGGCCATGTTCACATCAGTGCTTTTGCCCGCCAAGGCGCAGATCACGATGTCGGCCCCCGGAGCCATTCCCGAATACGGCCCATTGGCCGACCCGAAGCCGATGCATGCGGTGTGGCTTCCGTGGGCGCTTGTGGAGAGGTCGGTGGTGAGCGTGGCTATTTGCGTGGAGTCGAACTCGGAGCCGGGAAGCACGGTGCCGTCGATAATCACTTTCGTGCCCGTATTGTCGGTGGGCATATACACCCGTTTGATTTTAGTGTTGCCAAGCGAGTCTTGAAAAGCGGCATGGTTGAAATCTACACCCGAATCAATGATGCCAAACACCACGCCTTTGCCATCGTAGTTGGCTGGCAGGCCATGCCTAAGTCCTTCCGCCACATAATTCACCGAAGTCACCGAGCGTGTGGAGTCTAAATCGCAGTCCATCATTTCCGCTATCGACACCTGCTCCACTTCTTTGAGCGCAGCGATGGCCTCAAGCTGCGAAATGGGCACTTTGGCTGTCACTATACCCGAAAATCGGGCTTCAATCACGCCTCCGAGCGCCGTGATGCCACTTGTGGCGTGGCTGTCACGCAGGGTGATGAACACATCCACCATATCCTGTCCGCGCATCTGCGAAAGGGCGGCATGGCGTTTTGCCTCGGCAGGAAACGCCGATCGGTTGTCTAAAAAAGCCTGTGTCGAAACCGACATTTTCTCATAAGCGCTGCCCGTGAATACGCCCAGCAAGCACAGTAGAGCAAAAATGATTCCTTTATATGGTGCCATATTATTAGTCACAATGCAATCTATTTATTCTAACAGAATTACAAAGATAGCGTTTTTCCTTCACAAAATGCGCACACATTTAGTCTAAATCGGCATGCGAAAGATGGCAAAGTTTCAAGAAAACTGAGGCTGCTTCAAAATTGACACAACTCGTGGATTTACACAGTATTTTATGCGCCACGACACAAGGCGACACACCCTTTTACTATAACTACACAGAATAAAAAGATGTTGCTATGCCAATGAGAGACGATCCTCGGCTTGGGAAGCCAATGGTCGGCATCATTTTGAAATCTCGTGTGGCGCAACGTTAGCGGCATATCTTGGCTATGGTGCGGGTGCCGTCGGCATAGGTGGTCACCACCACGTTTATTCCGTCAAATGGCTGGCTCGACCTCACGCCCATCGCGTTGACGTATTCCACACATTTGGGTTGCTTGTGCGCTGTCTCGCCCACACTGGCTGTCACGAGGTCGCCATGAATAGCGCCCTCAAGCCGCCAACTGCGCAAAGGATACACCACATAGCGGGTCTCTTTGGTTGAGTCGGCTGTGGCACGGCTCACAGAATGGCTGCCATCCACATATTCAGTGGTGATCATAGCCTCAAAACTGTAGATTTCCCCATCTCTTGGCGTGGGGGCTGTGCCTTCATATTTCGAGAAGTCGGCATAGAATGAGCCTCTCAGCCCTTCCCTATTCGATGGGCCTACGCTTGTGGGCGTCTGGAAGCAATTGTCGGCATCCACCCACATGGCCCACTGCACACGGGCCAGCTCGCCTGGCTTTGGACGCACAAAGAAATAGGTGGTGAACGAGCCGTCTGCGTTAGGGTTGTCGGCCATCTGAGTGCCGAGGAAATTTGGCGCAATGAAAGTGTTGCCCTCATAGATAGTCTCATCGCCTGCCGTGGGCGCTGCCGTAGCGGAGATTGACGCATTGTCGGCATCGGTCAATGTACCGCGCACGGCGCCAAGCGTATGCCCCACAATATCTGTCTGCTCTGTTTCAGTCAGTGCCTCAGGAAGCGTCACCGATATCCAATTGCTCTGGTCCCAGTCGGCGTGGCCCCGCATAAATGATGTGCGGCGCATCACAAAGTCGATTTCATCTGTGTCGGGTGCGTCTTTGTCGAGATAGCCGTTGGCGTCTTTGGTGATAAGCGTGCGTCCATCGCCCAGTACCCCCACACATGAGAGTTTGCCGGCAGGTATGGCTATCGGCATGCCCACTTCGGCATACTGAAGCAGCGAGCCAACTGAAAATGTCCCAGTGGTCTCCAATGCTGTGGTGGCGCTTTTCACCTCGGTCCACGGCGACGACGTGCCATCGCGATAATTGGCCAAAAGGCGGAAGCGGTACTTCGTCGTCGGTGTCAGTTCCTTCACGTCGTAGAATTTGTCGGTGATACCTGTGAAGAACTGGCATTCGGAGAGAGCGCTTCCTTGGAGCGACGAGTCGCACGACTCCGATGCGAAAGTGATGTCACCCCCGTAAATTTTAATGGAAGAAATGGCGGGCAAATGCATTGGAATAATCGTAATTGCGTCGCAATCTTGCTTGCACTTGAGCACAAATACAAATTCTTTTTCAATGGAGTCGAGCTTACACGTCTTGCTCTCCGCCCCCGTCTTCACAGTGAGTGAAGCCTCCTGGTAAAGCGTCTCATCGAGCGATTGCGCCTTTATCACCACCGACACGCATTCTGCATCGGCTGTGGAATACGAAGGAGTGGTCACTTTACCACCAGGAACAACATGCCCGTCCCACACGTACAGTGCCGTGAGCACTTTCCAGCCTGCAGGGAAAAGCTGGCTATACTTTTTCTTACAGTCAATCAGTTCGCCCTTAGTGTTGGTCTGCGACTTCAGTGCAGAGAAATCGGCTTCTTCCACAAGTTTAGGGTCGGGCTCGGAAGTGAGTTTAAGCGTGTAGTCCTTCACACAATCGTCGAGGGTGCTGTCGGCCCACTCTACTCTAAACCCAGAATCTGTGATAGAAAGTTCGTCAACATCTTTAAGCGCTGGCGAATATGCCTTCACCACACTGTTACCACGCAATGGAATACGGATTTCGGGGCGCTGCTCATTGGTGATGAGCAGTTCGGCATTGGCTTCGCCAAAGCTGCTTGGTGAAAATGTGAGGCTCGTCTCGGCTCCGCCATTCACCTCTGTGGCACTTAATGTAGTGGACAAGGAGGCAAACTGCCCGTCACCACCCACTATGCCGAGCATGGTGGGTGATGTGATATTCTTGCCTTTTACCCCAATTTTCATTGATTTCGCCTCCCCATAAAAAACGGTGCCAAAATCGATGGAAGCGGCTTCCACATCAAGCTCTGCACCGCTTGCATTGCAGTAGCGCAGCGTGGCGGAGCTGTCCGGGTTCAGATATATGTCGGTGATAGGTTTTCCTAAAAATCCCTGGTTGCCCACCGGATAGTTTTCCGTGGCGACGCCAAGGTTCAGAGCCGTTGCGGGATTGGTGGAGTCGGTGAGCGCATGGTTGACCTCGCCAAACAAATCCGTCACCTCCGTGGCATCAGAGGCCACGCCGTCGGCTGGCATGATGGTCATCAGCTGCACGGTATAATTGTTCACGGTGTTTGCCTTCCAGCGCGACTGCACATAGGTGACATGGGTAACCATCACCCCCTCATCGGCAATGAAGGAGTCCCAGCCTTGCTTGTGCCGGTTCTCCACCACAAAGTATTCGTTGGGGTTCACCGTGTTCTCTATTTTCAGAGCGCGGTCGGTAGTGGCCGACTTGGCGTTGAACACTGGCAATGTGTATTCTGTGTCGGGCTGTGGCGTTTCGAGTTGAATCCAGCCTAAAAACGACTTTTCATAGGCGCTATAACCCACTGGAGTGTTGCCGCTGTCGTTATAGCAGCCATAGTCCATTAGGCTCCATGTGCCCATTCCGTAGTTGCCCCCGTAAGTGGTCATATAAAAGTCGGGCAGGCCCAAGCTGTGCGAGAACTCGTGGCAGAACGTGCCTATGCCATCCAAGGTGGTCCCGCTGTCGTTACTGCCATATAGCTCATTGAACACGGCAAATTTATCAATCTTAACCCCGCTGTAGCTTTTTGCGCCATCACCGTCGCCAGAGGATGAGGCTCCGTCCAGGCTCCATTGGCATGGCCAGATGGCATCGGCCATCTTCGTGGAGGCCTGAGCCTCACCCACACCGGCATACACCACTATCACCACGTCGCAGTTGCCATCATGGTCGTTGTCATAGTCAGCCCAGTTGATGGCAGAGGCTTCCGTAGCCAAGTCGCACGCCTCGCCCACCATCTTGCCTACGCCTTTGTCGGCGCCTGTGGAAGTGTTGCCGCCATAAGCCGCACGGTTTTCACTCAAGGTGTACACGCCATAAACGTCGAATTGCGGCTCAAACTTTCCGTTCGACTGATCGATGAAGTACTGCCGGGCGCACTTTGCCGCCTCATTGTAGTGTGCGTTGAAGGCCTCCAGGGTGTTACTGATCTTCTTGTCGGGATAGTCCACCACGATGACCGGCACCCTCACTTTCCCCGTGTAGGGCACTTGGCTTGCCTTACGAGCCTGCGCCACACGAGCAGCAATATTCGCTCCCATCACCTGGACGGTGGCATCGGAAAAACGCAGGGAATCTGCCATTCTGCCGACGAACTGCACCTCCTGCATCGTGCGCTCACGCCTATTGTGGGCTATAATGGATGTGGCGCTTTCAAGGGTGGCATAGCAGAAGTCGCCATTGGCGTTTCGCTTGAGCATCAGCCCGTCGTCGGTGACGAAGGCGTGGAAGCGCTCGTCGCCATAGGTCTGAACGCGGATAGTGGTGCCGTCACTCTGGGTGAAAGTATGAAAACCTCTTTTGGCAGGAACTGCCCATACACTTGAAATTGAGGCTATTGTTAGAGCTATTAGTAATACGATGGCTTTTCTCATCAAGAAGGGAATATAAATATAAAGAGTGGTCAATAATTGGAAGAGTAGGGAAGATTGAATGAGTTCGCCCTTCATTGTCTTTTTGCAAATCTACTAAAACATTTTAATAAAACAAACAAAATGGCAACATTTTTAATATTTTCCCCTATTTTTTCTTCTTTTTATTTTCAAAATGCTCATCTGATATAATATTTTCAATAATTTCATCGTTTGACTTTCAGTGACTACACTTTTAACCGACAACTATACGAAAACAAGAGAATGAAAATAGGAATTATAGGTGCAGGAGTGATTGCCGGCAAGGTGGCTGGCATACTCCGTGAGCGATGGCAGGACATGCTCTACGCCGTGGCTTCACGCGACATGGAGCGCGCCAAAAAGTTCGCCGCCACGCATGGCTTTCTGAAAGCCTACGGCAATTACGAGCAACTGGTGAGCGACCCGCAGGTCGACATCGTGTATGTGGCCACGCCCCACTCTCTCCATTATGCACACGCGCGGCTCGCCCTGCTACACGGCAAGCACGTAATCTGCGAGAAGCCATTCACCGCCAATGCCTCCGAGGCTAAAGCGCTTATCGGCCTGGCACACGAAAGGGGGCTTTTCCTGATGGAGGCGCTGTGCACACGATTTATGCCCATCACCCGAAAGATAAGAGAAGTGATAGAAAACGGCATTGTGGGAGCACCACGGCTGATGAACGCCAGCCTGTGCTGGGACGTGTCGGGCATTGAGCGCATCCGCCGCGCCGACCTTTGCGGGGGCGCGCTGCTCGACCTGGGTGTTTACTGCCTCCACTTTGCCGACCTATGCACCTCTGGAGCCGACGTCACCACCATTCACTCTCTCGCTGTAAAAGGCGGTGAGAATGTGGACTGGACCACAGCGGCACAAGTGAGCTACGCCGACGGCGTGATAGCCACCGTGCAATGTTCGGCATGCTGCTACCAAAAAGGCGGCACCATAGTTTGCGAGCGCGGAAGAATAGAAGTGGACGCCGTGAACCTGCCACGGCACATAAAAGTGGTGGACAAAAATGGCTCCACCCTACAGGAGTTCTCCTCTGGCGGAAGCGACCCCACGGGGTATGAACTTGAATTTCTCGCAGCCAAGGAAGCCATAGAGCACGGCTGGCTGGAGCACCCCACCATGCCTCACGCCACCACTCTGCGCATCATGCAGATGATGGACACCATACGCAGCCAGTGCCACATCGTCTTCCCCAACGACCAGAATATGCCTATAAATCCGCTATAATGTGAGTAAACATACGCCACACCTGGGCACTGCGATATACGGTCTCACAGCCACGGGGCACGTGAAGCTCTATGCGGGCGGCATCATCGCGTGTGAAGATGCTCCCCGTCTGCGGTGGTGTGGTGGCATGGGAATCGATACGCATCAGCCGGGTGCCATTGAATGCGTAGCTGTATATAGCCTTCATATTTTTCGACCAAGTGATACGCTGAATGCCGCTATTCTCAAATGCATACGAAAGGATGGAGTGAACTCCGGCAGAAAGCGTGATTTCCGCAAGACTGTCGCAGCCCGCAAAGCAATACCCCGGTATCTCCTCCACACGGTGCCCCGGTATCACCACCTTCTTCAGCGACTTACAATTGCGGAACACGCCTTGCCCCAGCGCCTCCACACTCTTTGGCACCACAAACTCCACAAGTCCACTCTGGTCGAAGGCATAATCATCAATCAGCTTTACCGACGATGGCAGTCTAACGCCCTTAAGCGAACTGCACCACCGAAACGCCGCCTGCTCAATAAACGTGGTTTTGCCATGGAAAGTGACCTTCTCTAAATTAGTACAACCAGAAAAGCACCGGGCCGGAATGGTGCGAATATCACGGTGTGGCAGATCGACCGACGTCATACTGCCATTTTGAAACGCGCCTTCGGCAAATCCAGTGATATGAAAGCGGTCGAAGCCCACAGTAATGTCATCAGGAATGTGAAGCGCGCCCTCTGGCTGCTTATCGATGCTCCACACAATAGCCTCGCTCAACTGACGCACCATGCTCGACGACACATTCTTATACATCAGTCCATCGCTATGAAACCAGCCAGGCCTGCCAGGCACCCAAGTGCCTTTACCAGAAAGGAAGTCCGATACACCGCCAGCCACCGCAGCCACCACATCCTCATCAATATTTTGCGCCACTGCGCCGCCTGGCATCAAAGCCAAAGCCACCGCAGCCACCACCGCATATTTTCTTATCCTCATATCATCCTATTAAAAAATTCATCACCACAAATATAGCAATTTTTTCCCATACCCACCGAAAAGCCCATCCTCCCCACCCACCATCCCTAATAATATGCCAGCCACCATCCCTGCAAGCCTATCAGACGTACAGAGTATGAGCACTTCAAACTTGAAGAATTACAATCATACAAGTAATTTTTTGTGATGTAGCTGATTATTAATCAGATATATTTTTTATCTTTGCATTGAGATGTTTTTACTCAATGCATTGAGTAAAAATTCTCAATACCCTGAGTAAAAAGTATAGCAATGTATAAAAGAGCGGAATATCAGACAATTAAGAGCCGTATTGAAGAGCAGAGAAAGTTCATTCAAGTGGTGATGGGTGCCCGTCAGATAGGAAAATCCACGGTGGTAAAGCAGGTGTTGCAAGATTTGAATATCCCCTATCAATTGTTTTCAGCCGATAATGTGCCGACCACTAAAAGTTCATGGATCTCCGACTGCTGGGCCGCCGTACGCAGCTTGAAGGAGAGCAAAGGCTGGAGGAGCATAATCCTGGTGATTGACGAGATTCAGAAGATTTCCAACTGGAGCGAAGTGGTGAAAAAGGAATGGGACAGCGACACATTCCATGACCGTGATATCAAAGTGCTGCTATTGGGCAGTAGTCGTGTGCTACTGGAAAAGGGACTATCAGAATCGCTGGCCGGCAGGTTTGAGGAGATACGAATGAGCCATTGGAGCTACCCAGAGATGAGGGACTGCTTCGGCTTCTCACTTGACCAATACCTCTACTATGGCGGCTATCCTGGCGCGGCCTCTTTGATTAAAGACGACGACCGCTTCAGCCAATACATCCAGTCGGCCATCATTGAGGCAACCATCAACAAAGACATACTGATGGACACACCGATTGGCAAACCAGCCCTACTTCGTCAGGCTTTCGAGCTGGGCGCAGCCTATTCGGGAGAATTGCTTTCGCTGAACAAAATGTTAGGCTCGCTTCAAGACGCAGGCAACACGGCGACTTTGGCAGGATACATCAACCTACTGGACGAAAGCGGATTACTATGCGGTTTACAAAAGTTCAGCATAGACATGGCGAGGCGCAGAGCAAGTATACCAAAGTTGCAAGTCTATAACAATGCCTTGAAAAAGGTTTACTGTCCGTTTTCGTTTGAACAAGCTATTCTCGACCGTAAATCTTGGGGCAGGACATTTGAGTCGGGTATCGGCGCTTATTTGGTAAGTCAATCGTTCATCCATCGGTTCGAGGTGCTCTATTGGCGCGAGAAAGAGATGGAGGTGGATTTCGTCTTACGAAAAAATGGTTCAGTTGTGGCAATAAAAATAAAGAGTAATGGCGAGAAGCGTACTGATGGGCTGGACAAGTTCCGTCAAATGTTTAACCCACAGGCTGCATTTATTGTAGGAGATGGTGGCATCAGTGCCGAAGATTTTCTCTCCATGGATTTGAGAAAATTGTTTTGAATATTTAATATAGTAAACACCTCACCCGATAAAGTAGGGGAATATAGCTCAACCCTACATCACCAACAGAGCCATCCCATGGCTTATCAAGTGAGCCATATATCATCAGAGAGAGAGCTGCGCGACCAACATGATGCCACACAAAACAAAAAACAAATTCGGAAAACTCGTGTCATTCGTGGTTTTTCATAAGCACTTGCCCTATGCATAAAGGCAAAAAAAGACCCGACTGAAAATCAGTCGAGCCTCTCATTTTGTGGGCGTTGACGGATTCGAACCGCCGACCCTCTGCTTGTAAGGCAGATGCTCTGAACCAGCTGAGCTAAACGCCCTTGTCGCTTAATTGCGATGCAAAGGTACGGCTTTTTTTTGAAACCGCAAATAATTTCGCATCTTTTTTGAAAAAAAGCATTTTATCACTATCTTTGCATTAGCAAATTATGAAATATCCACACATTATTTATTAAAGGTGAAAACTGGCAAGAAAATAATGCGGCGGATAAATTAATTACACATTTATTTTTCATTTAGACTATGAGTTTGAGTCCCCTTACCGCCGTTTCGCCTATCGACGGCCGCTATCACAGCAAAACAGAACCTCTGTCACCTTATTTCTCGGAGTATGCGCTCATTCGCTACCGCGTGAACGTGGAGGTGGAATACTTTATCGCGCTATGCGAGCTTCCTTTGCCACAGCTCGAGGGAGTGACCTCCGACATAAAGGAGCGCCTGCGCGACATCTACCGCAATTTCAGCATAGCCGACGCACAGCGTGTAAAAGACATTGAAAGCATCACCAACCACGACGTGAAGGCGGTGGAATACTTTCTGAAAGAGCAATTCGACACGCTCGGGATGGACAGATACAAGGAATTTATCCACTTCGGGCTCACCTCGCAGGACATCAACAACACCTCGATGCCCATGGCGGTGAAAGATGCCACACACCATGTGCTCATCCCCATGCTCGAGGAAGTGATCGCATGGCTCAACAAGCATGCCACCGAATGGTACGACATTCCCATGCTTGCCAAAACTCACGGGCAGCCTGCCTCACCCACACGCCTCGGAAAAGAAATCAAGGTGTTTGCCTACCGCCTGGAAGAACAGCTGAAGCAACTGAAGGCGGTGCCCATCAGCGGAAAGTTCGGCGGCGCCACCGGCAATTTCAACGCCCACCTCATCGCTTTTCCAGGCTACGACTGGCGCGCATTCGGCAACAAGTTTCTTGCCGAGCACCTGGGAATAGAGCGCGAGCAGTGGACCACCCAAATCTCCAACTACGACAATTTAGGCGCACTGCTCGACGCTATGAAGCGCATCAACACCATCATCATCGACATGGACCGCGACTTCTGGATGTATATCTCCATGAACTACTTCAAACAGAAAATCAAGGCTGGCGAAGTGGGGTCGAGCGCAATGCCACACAAGGTGAACCCCATCGACTTTGAAAACAGCGAGGGCAACATGGGCATCGCCAACAGCATTCTCCAGTTCCTTAGCATGAAGCTGCCTGTGTCACGCCTCCAGCGCGACCTCACCGACTCTACGGTGCTGCGCAACGTGGGTGTGCCTATCGGACACATGATGATAGCCTTGGCCAGCACGCTGAAGGGACTGGGCAAACTCATCCTCAATACCGAGGCCATCAACGCCGACCTTGACAGCATGTGGAGCGTGGTGGCCGAAGCCATGCAGACCATACTTCGCCGCGAGGGCTACCCTAAGCCCTACGAGACACTGAAGGCGCTCACCCGCACCAACGAGATTGTGGACGCAAAGCGCATAGCCGAATTTGTGGACACTCTCAATGTGAGCGAGGCTGTGAAGGACGAGTTGCGCAACATCACCCCACACAGCTACACCGGATATTAAACAGAAAGCGCGCAAGCAAAGATGTGGCATATATTAGGCGCCTACTACCACACATAACGCATAAAAAACTGGGTGCGAGACACCATATATGAAATTTTTTCTATATCTTTGCCGTGCATATTTATACACACAGCTTATGGCTGTGGTCAGTTTTCTACAATTATAATAACAAGTATAACGACAAGGCCGAGAGGCCAAAAAATAAAATTTCAATACTTATACCAAATTCCGTAACGACGATGGAAGAGAATTTAGAGAAAAAGCCAAAGCGCCCACGTATCAGTAGCGCTGTGCCAGCAATTGAGGAGAACGAATCCTCTCGCTATGAAAATGCAAGCCAAGATGGCCAAGTTCAAGGAGGGTACAACAACAACGATTATCAGCAGCAGGGCGGTTACCAGCAGCAAGGTGGTTACCGTCAGCAACAGG
>DLLC01000015.1:0-10973 GCA_002476625.1 Porphyromonadaceae bacterium UBA7572
GCAGTTCTATTTGGACTTTGCACGTTTCGCCTTTCGCCCACATTCCATGGGCAAAAGCCTTAGCCGAGCTATGGTGGCGCTTTTGGGCGGTGTCCGTTTTTTTCTTTGCGAAATTAGCTCTATCTTTGTGCATTGCTAAATGGAATTGGCGGAAATGCGTCAGTTGCATTTCGTGCGCTTTCTTTATTCTGATATGTAATAAGATATGTCGTTTGTGTCGTTACAGTTCGTGGTGTTTCTGCCGCTGGTGTTTTTGCTCTACTGGTTTGTGTTCAAGCAGCACAAGTGGCAAAACCTCCTGGTGGCGGTGGCGAGCTATGTGTTCTATGGCTGGTGGGACTGGCGATTCTTGTGCCTGATATTCTTTACCACCGTGTGCAGCTACGCCAGTGGCATCATGATAGAGCGGAGCGAGGGTCACAGAAAGGTGCAGAAGTTGATCAGCACGCTGAATATAGCCTTGAATCTTGGCATCTTGGGCGTGTTTAAATACTACAACTTTTTTGTGGACAGCATGAATGAGCTGGTGGCGGCGTTTGGCTATGAGCTCGACTGGCCCACCGCCAATTTGATTCTGCCCGTGGGCATATCGTTCTACACCTTCCAGGCGCTCAGCTATTCTATCGACATCTACCGTGGGCAGATAAAGGCTTCGCGCGACTTTGTGGCGTTTGTGGCGTTTATCAGTTTCTTCCCCCAGTTAGTGGCTGGCCCTATTGAGCGCGCCTCGCACTTGCTGCCCCAGTTTCTCGCCAAGCGCACCTTCGACTACGCGCGCGCTGTGGACGGCTGCCGTCAGATGCTGTGGGGCTTCTTCAAGAAGATGGTGGTAGCCGACATGTGCGCCACGGTGGTGAACTCCACATGGTCCGACTTCGACTCGACTTCCACGGTGAACCTGTGGGTGACGATTGTGCTGTTCTCGTTTCAGATTTACTGCGACTTCTCCGCCTATAGCGATATAGCGATAGGGTGCGCGCGTCTGTTCGGCTTCGACCTTGTGAAGAACTTCAACTATCCCTATTTCTCGCGCAGCATACCGGAGTTTTGGCGGAGGTGGCACATGTCGCTCCTGTCGTGGTTTCGCGACTATGTGTATTTTCCTCTTGGCGGCAGCCGCTGCCCGAAGTGGCGTACGGTGCTGAACACCATCACCGTGTTTGTGATCAGCGGACTGTGGCATGGCGCGGCTTGGACTTTTGTGGTGTATGGACTGTTTCATGGCTTGATGTGCAGCTTCTATGTGGTGACGGGCATAAAAAGCAAATACGGGCATAATGTGGGTTACCAACGCCTGCTGCCCTTGCTCAAGGAACTGGGCATGATGCTGCTCACCTTTACGCTTGTGTCGCTGGCGAGGGTGCTTTTCCGTGCCGAGGGCAACTTGACGCTCGCCTTCGACTATTACTCGCACCTGTTCTCCGCCACGGTGCTCTACGATGGCGACATCGTGGGCGCAAAGGCTCTGGCGGTGTGTGCGCTACTGGTGTGTGTTGAGTGGGTGAAGCGCGACTGCAACTATCCGCTGGAGCTGGTGTGCCATGGCTTGATGCGCTACCGGGTGGCGCGCTGGGCGCTGTATGTGGCGCTTGCGAGCATCACGTTCTTCTGCCAGGCCGGGGAGCAGGACTTTATTTATTTCCAATTTTAGAAGTAGAGCATGAAGCGTTTTCTCACATATTCAGCTTTGTTTTTGGCGATAATGACAGGCATTGTCACTGTGGCGGAAGTGGTGGCACGCCACTACCCCAACTCGTATGCCTACAAGAAGCAATGGATGGACCGCAACGCAGAGCGGGTGCGCACGCTGGTGCTGGGCGGTTCACACACCTATTATGCCGTGAAGCCCGATATGCTGGGGGCAGATGCGTTCAGCCTTGCCAACGTGTCGCAAGCCCCGGAATACGACTACTGGCTACTGCGCACCTACATTGACCGCTGCAAGCACTTGCGCACGGTGGTGATGGTGGCTGATGAGGCCAACTTTTTCGACCGTCCGATGGAGGAAGAGGCGATTGAGTGGTACAGGTGCCGCTATTATAGAATGTATATGGGCTACCCGAAGCACAGTGTGTGGTCGAAGTATAATTTTGAGTGTACGGACGTGGGCACTTTCAGCCGCAAGCTGCTGCCTGCGTTGAAGTTTCTGATGACGGGGAAATATCAGCTGGAGTGCGACTCTGTGGGCTTCGGCAATTCATTCGACACACCCGGCCACTTCGACGAGAAGCGCATGGCCCAGCTTGCCGTGGGTGTGGCAGAGCGCCACCGGTGCACCGACTGGAGCCAAGTGAGCAGAAACCTTGCCGATGTGATGGCGCTGGCACGGCTGTGCCAGCAGCGCCATGTGCGCCTCATCTTGGTCACGCCCCCTATGTGGAAAGGATTTGTGCAGAAAGTGAGTCGCAGGCAGTTGCGCGCCATGCGCTGGTGCATAGCGAAAGTGCAAAAAGCTACGGGCGCCCTGTATGCCGACTATCTGCTCGACCCGCGTTTCCAGGGCACAGACTTCCACGACCCCGACCACCTCTCCAAGCAAGGCGCCGTGAAGTTCACCGCCATCCTTCGCCACGACTTCGGCGGCTTCTGACAGGGCGGGCGCATTGGCATAGCCGTCATCACCCGCGGTGCGCGAGATATTTATTTGCGCAATTAGTGAAAATGCCGTAACTTTGCACCCGGAAATAGAAAAATACATTTTTGCAATAACCTAAGGTGGAAAAATTTGGCTGCTTGCAACCACTTGAAAAAATGCTAAAACTGCGAATTATCCCTCACATATTCACAGCCTAATTAGCGTTTTTTCCACCATTAAAATGATGGAAAAAATGAAGAATTACTTATTCACATCGGAATCCGTTTCCGAAGGGCACCCCGACAAGGTCGCCGACCAGATTAGCGACGCTATTCTTGACCAGTTTCTCGCTTTCGACGCCGATTCGAAAGTGGCTTGTGAAACCCTTGTGACCACCGGCCAGGTGGTGCTTGCCGGCGAGGTGAAGTCGAAGGCCTATATCGACCTCCCTGAAGTGGCGCGCCACACCATCAAGAAGATTGGCTACGACAAGAGCGAATACATGTTCGACGCCGACTCGTGCGGTGTGCTCACTGCCATCCATGAGCAGTCGGGCGACATCAACCGCGGTGTGGACCGCGCTGAGCGTGAGCGCCAGGGCGCCGGCGACCAGGGCATGATGTTTGGCTACGCCTGCACCGAGACTCCGAGCTACCTGCCTCTCACGCTTGACTTGGCGCACTTGCTGCTCATCAAGCTCGCCAAGCTGCGCAAAGGCCACGTGATACCCTATCTCCGCCCCGACGCTAAGAGCCAGGTGACTGTGGAGTATGACGGCGAGAGCCACAAGCCTGTGCGGGTGCACACCATTGTGATCAGCACCCAGCACGACGACTTCGTGGACGCCAAGAAAGAGGGCATCACCCAGGAGGAGGCCGACCAGCGGATGCACGACCGCATTTATGGCGATGTGAAAAACGTGCTTTTGCCCACGCTCCTTGCCGACCTTCCGGAAGATGTGCGCGCACTATTCGACGACCAGCTCATTCTGCTGGTGAACCCCACTGGCAAATTTGTGATTGGCGGTCCTCACGGCGACACCGGCCTTACCGGGCGCAAGATAATTGTGGACACTTATGGCGGCCGTGGCGCACATGGCGGCGGTGCATTCTCCGGCAAAGACCCCAGCAAGGTGGACCGCAGCGCAGCCTACGCCGCGCGTCACATCGCTAAAAATGCCGTGGCGGCAGGAGTGGCCGACGAAATGCTCGTGCAAATCAGCTACGCCATCGGGCAGGCCGAGCCGGTGAACTTCTTCGTGAACACCTACGGCACCGCCAAGGTGCCACTTGCCGACGAGGAGATCGCCGAGCGGCTCAGCGAGCTGTTCCCGCTCACGCCTTTCGCCATTGAGCAGCGGCTGAAGCTCCGCCAGCCTATTTATGAGGAAACTGCCGCCTATGGCCACATGGGCCGCAAGCCAAAGGTGGTGACCAAGCACTTTTCCTCGAAGTATGAAAAAAGGGAGTTTGACTTGAATGTGGAGCTCTTCACCTGGGAAAAGCTCGACTATGTGGAGCAAATTAAAGAAAAATTCGGCCTGTAGGCTTCGTCGCTAACAGCCCGCAACATATAAAGAGCCACTCTTCGCGCATCTTCGCGCGGTAGAGTGGCTCTTTTTGCGCACGTAGGCAGAGAAATATGCCCTTTTATGAGGGTGTTTAACTCAATTTATTGCTAAAAGCTATTTTTACTACCAAGGAAATTACTACATTTGCATCATTATTCTATAATCTGCATAAGAATGGCATCAAACAAAACAAGCATCTTTACGAAAGCAGGACACCTGCTCGGCTCCATAGGCCGCGGAATCCGCTCATTCTGGCGGTGGTATAAGAGCATATATGTGGGCCGTCCGTGGTATGTGAAAACGGTTTCGGCCATTGCTTCTTTTTTGGTGTTCAGCGTGGTGTACTCGCTGATGGTGTTTTTCAATTTCCTGTGGCTCTTTGGCAAGTCGCCGTCCATCAGCAGCATTATGAACCCCAAGACCAACAATGCCTCCTACGTTTACAGCGCCGACGGGCAGCTACTCTGCAAATTCTTCGACGAGAACCGCACCCCGGTGAAGTACAGCGAAGTGTCGCCCCAGTTCTTCCAGGCGCTGATCGACACTGAAGACGAGCGCTTCCACTCCCACCATGGCGTGGACTTCAAGGGAATGGGTGCCGCGGTGAAAGACTTGGTGGTGCACCAGCGCGCCCGTGGCGCGTCCACCATCACGCAGCAGCTGGTGAAGAACATGTTCAAGGTGCGCACAGAGTATTCCACAGGCTTGCTTGGCAAGATTCCGGGGCTTCGCATGATGATAATGAAGACCAAGGAGATTCTGCTGGCATTTGTGATTGAGTCACAGTTCTCAAAAGACGAGATTATCACCATGTATGCCAACACGGTGGACTTTGGCAACGAGGCATACGGCATCAAGACGGCTGCCCGTACCTACTACAACACCACCCCCGACAGCCTTACGGTGGACCAGAGCGCCACTTTGGTGGGACTGCTCAAGGCCACATCGAGCTACAATCCGAAGAAGAACCCTAAGCGGAGTATGGAGCGCCGCAATGTGGTGCTCCACAATATGGTGATTCACGGGCATCTCGCCGACACCACTTACCAACGGCTGAAGACGGAGCCCACGCCCCTGCACTTCACTGTGGAGAACGCCACCAGCGGACGCGCACAGTACTTCCGCAACGCCATCGACGGCGATGAGCAGCTGAAGGAATGGCGCGAGAAGAATGGCGTGAACTTCTACACCGACGGCCTGAAAATCTACACCACGCTCGACTCCCGTATGCAAAACTACGCCGAGGAGGCGGTGCTGGAGAAAATGTATGAGATTCAGCAGCGGTTCAACGGCCGGTGGGGCGACGACCCCTGCTGGGTGGACGAGAACGGCAACGTGGTGCCGGGATTCGTGGAGAGCGTGGCGCAGAAGACCCCTTACTATAAAATGCTGGAGTCGAAATACCCCAATCACCCCGACTCCATTCGCCACTATATGAACACCCCGCGCGAAATGCGTATGTTTGAATACAAGAAAGAGGGCGGAAAGGTGGTGGCCAGCTCCAAGATGATGAATATCACCCCGATGGACTCGGTGGCCTATATGCTTCACTTTATGCACGCCTCACTGGTGGCCATGGACCCGCGTAACGGCTTTGTGAAGGCCTGGGTGGGCGACATCGACTACAAGACCTGGCAATACGACAAGGTGACCTCCAGTCGCCAGTCGGGCTCCACTTTCAAGCTGTTCGTTTACTCGGCTGCCATGGAGCAGGGGCTCACGCCATGTGACACGGAACTGGACGAGATTTTCCACTGGGACGTGTACGACGACAACAAAAAGCAGATGGTGGACTATTCGCCCCGCAATGCCAACGGACGCTGCACCGGCGGACAGATGACCTTCCGCGAGGCGTTTGCGCGCAGTGTCAATATAGTGGCTGTGCGCGTGGGCAAGCGCGTGGGCTTCAACAATGTGCGCGCCACCGCCGAGGTGATGGGCATCAAGTCGCCACTGCGCCCCGACAATGCCAACGAAGACAAGCCGTCGATATGCTTGGGCTCTATGGATGTGAACCTGCTTGAGATGGTGAACGGCTATGGCACTGTGGCGAACTATGGCAAGCACATCGACCCTGTGCTGGTCACCCGCATCGTGCGCACCAAGCCCGACGGCTCTGAAGAGGTGATCTATAACTACGCTGATGAGGTGAGCGCCAACGAGGCCATCTCGGCGCGCGCCGCCTACTTTATGCAGAAGATGCTGAGCTTCGGCCTCTACGACGGGGGAGGCACTTCGCAGCCGCTGACCGACTATGTGGACCCCTATCTCAACACCACCGACTTCGGCGGCAAGACGGGCACGAGCAACAACTACAGCGACGCTTGGTTTGTGGGCACTTCGCCCAACCTCGTGGCGGGCGTGTGGGTAGGCGGTGAGTACCGATGCATCCACTTCACATCGGGCGCGCAGGGCCAGGGCAGCCGCACGGCATTGCCCATCTGTGGCCGGTTCTTCCAGAAGGTGTGGGGCGATAGCCGCCTGCGTCCGCTTGTGAGCGCAAAATATGTGGGCATGAACATGCCAAGCTCCACCTATGAGTGCGCCGGTGTGGAGGTTGAGACCGACACTAATGAATACCAGTCCGATACGGTGATTGTGAACGATGTGGAGGATATTCCAGAAGGTGGTGATGTGCCGCCAGTAGAAGCACCCGCCGCCACACCCTCGCCTGCCGAACCCATTGAGCCGGGTCAGGAAATGTAGGCCTACGACATCGATAGCTATAAATTAAACCACGAATTTCACGAATAGCACGAATTTATTATAATAATTATTCGTGTGGATTCGTGAAATTCGTGGTTTAATTGTGTCACTATGAATGATAGGGGTTACAGCTCTAAGTCACCGCCTATGATTTCGTGCCAGGGGAGCCCAGCCTCTGCCACTTGCTTGAGGAATGGATCGGGGTCGAACTCTTCCACGTTATGCACACCGGGCTTGTTCCACAGACCCTTGAAGAACATCATGGCGCCCGTCATGGCAGGCACGCCGGTGGTGTAGCTCACGGCCTGCATACCCGTTTCCTCGTATGCCTTGTGGTGGTCGCAGTTGTTGTAGATGTAGTAGGTGAGCGGCTTTCCGTCGAGGCCGATACCGCTGATGCGGCAGCCGATGGAGGTCTGGCCGGTGTAGTTCTCGCCCAGCTCTTTAGGATTGGGCAGCACCGCCTTGAGGAACTGGAGCGGCACGATTTCCACGCCATTGTACATCACAGGGTCGATGCGCGCCATGCCTATGTTCTGAATCACGCGCAGGTGGGTGAGGTATTCCTGCCCGAAGGTCATCCAGAAGCGTGCGCGCCTGATGGTGGGGAAATTGAGCACGAGCGACTCCAGCTCCTCGTGATACATCAAGTAGCTTTCGCGCGGGCCAATCTCTGGATAGGTGAGCGCCTTGTGGATTTCAAGCGCGCCGGTCTGAATCCATTTTCCGTCTTGATAGTAGCGGCCTTTCTGGGTGATTTCGCGAATGTTGATTTCGGGATTGAAGTTGGTGGCAAACGCCTTGCCGTGGTTGCCGGCGTTGCAGTCCACGATGTCGAGCGTGTGCATCTCCTTGAAGTGGTGCTTTGAGGCATAGGCGGTGTATACGCCGCTCACGCCGGGGTCGAAACCGCAGCCTAAGATGGCGCACAGTCCAGCTTTCTCAAAGCGCTCGCGGTAGGCCCATTGCCAGCTGTACTCGAAGTGCGCCTCGTCGCGCGGCTCATAGTTGGCGGTGTCGAGGTAGTTGACCCCGCATTCAAGGCAGGCGTCCATAATGGTGAGGTCCTGGTAGGGGAGCGCCAGGTTCACCACCAATTGGGGCTTGTGCTTCTTCAGCAGCGCCACCAGCTGGTTCACGTCGTCGGCGTCCACCTGATCGGTGGTGATGTTGGGCGCGCCGATGGCCTTCGCCACCTCGTCGCACTTCTCCTTTCGCCTTGAGGCGATTACTATTTCGTGAAACACGTCGGGATATTGGGCACACTTATGCGCCGCCACGGTGCCTACGCCACCGCATCCGATAATCAATACTTTGTTCATTGTGTCGTCGTGTGTGTGAGTATGTTTATATTTTTTGTCTGTTATTGTTTGAGATGTTCAGGGATTCTTCCTTTCAGCGGCCACCAGATTGGTGAGCTCCACAAACTGCTGCACGCTGAGCTGCTCAGGCCGCAGGCGGAACATGTCGGTGGCGAGTGTGGGGCTTCCTGCCGGGAACAGGCTCTTCAGCGAGCTGCGGAGCATCTTGCGGCGCATGCCGAAAGAGGTCTTCACCACCGTCTTGAACAGCCGCTCGTCGCAGCCGAGGTCGGTGACACCGTTGCGCACGAGCTTGATCACGCCCGACTTCACTTTCGGTGGCGGGTTGAACACGTTCTCGTCCACGGTGAACAGATACTCAATGTCGTACCACGCCTGGAGCAGCACCGACAGTATGCCGTAGGTCTTGCTTCCGGGGCCTGCTGCGATGCGCTGCGCCACCTCGCGCTGGAGCATACCGCTGCAGCACACCACCTGGTCCTTGTAGTCGAGCACCTTGAAGAATATTTGAGAAGAGATGTTGTAGGGGTAGTTGCCGATAATCACCATCTTCCCGTCGCCGACTGTGTGCCGCAGGTTGAGCTTGAGGAAGTCGGCAGCCACGATGCGCCCCCGCAGCTCGTCGGGGTAGGCGGCGTTGAGGTAGTCCACGCTCTCGCCGTCGAGCTCCACCACGGTGAGGTCGTGCCCCGCCTGAAGCAGAAACTGTGTGAGCACCCCCATGCCGGGGCCCACCTCCAGCACGGGCGTGCCCTTGTATTCGCTCACCGTGTCGGCGATGCGCTGCGCCACCGAGAGGTCGGTGAGAAAATGCTGGCCCAGGGCCTTTTTCGCTTTCACTTGTTGCATATAATAAATGATGTGCTAATTGATTCGTTTTTTATTCATATCACAAAGTTACTACATTTTTTGCTACAAACCGCCCTCCCTCGGTGTAATTAAGTTGGAGCCCACTGCATTAAAATTCACCGTCGGCCACCTCGAAGTATTTGTTGAAGAACTGCTTGATCTTCTCCAGCACACGCTGCATCACGCCCTCGCGGTTGGCGCTTGGGTCGAAGGGGTTGAGCGGTGGTATGATGCCGCTGAGCTCCAGCCCGCCTTCGGGCACGTAACCGCGCCTGAACGAGGTGGCGATAAATTCCTTTGCCGCTTCGGGGCGCAGCTTCTCGCTTTCGACGATGGCTTGAAACTCGTGACGCTTCTGTGCATTGACGTACGTTTTCCACTCGTCGGCCACCTCGCTGCCTGGCGTGAGCGAATCGATAAACTGCTCGATCAGCTCTTTCTTGTCGCGCAGGTCGGGGCTGGAGTCGATTGACTTGCGGATTTTCACCATGAGCTCGGCGTCGGCCTGGTGTCCGCTGTTGTATTGCTGCACGAGGTAGAGAATGTAGTCGATATTCACCTCCACCTGCCTCACTAACTCCATTTCAAACACCAGATCGTCGGTGATGTCCTCCTTTTCGCGCTTGTTCTGGTTGCGGTATTTCTGCTCCAGGCCTATGTAGATGCTGGTGTAGTCTTGCATGTCGCGCTCGCTGATGCAGTCGGCGGCCTCAAACTGCTCGAAGTCGACGAGCAAGTTACGCATTTTCAGCACTGCTCCGAACAGGCGGATAAACTCTTTCTCGGCCTTCTCCCCAAAAGGCTGCTCGCCGGGGGCTACCATCTGCTGCAGGGCGCCTATTAGCTCCGTGTAGCCAGCCACGTGCTTTCCCTTGTGGTCGGTGTAGCCGTCCATATAGTCGGCAAACGGGCGGAGTATGGTCACGCCTCTTGCCTCGGGGTCGCCAAAGAGGGCGAGGCACTTGTTGGTGGCGTCTTCAAGGTTGCGGAAGCACACGATGTTGCCGTGCGTCTTCACAGAGTTGAGAATGCGGTTGGTGCGGCTGAAGGCTTGCAGCAAGCCGTGGTAGCGCAGGTTCTTGTCCACCCACAGCGTGTTGAGCGTGGTGGCGTCGAAGCCAGTGAGAAACATGTTCACCACGATGAGCAAGTCTATTTCGCGGTTTTTCATGCGCATCGACACGTCTTTGTAATAGTTGGGAAACTTGTTGGCCGAGGTGTCGTAGCTGGTACCGAACATCTGGTTGTAGTCGGCGATGGCCTTTTCCAAGAAGTCGCGGCTACTCTGGTCCAGTCCGCTGGTGTCGTCGCTGTTCTCCTCGCCGCCCTCGCCGTCCACTTCCTCGTTGGGCGCATAGCTGAATATGGTGGCGATGCGCAGGCGTTTGTTGGGTGGCAGCGCCTCCATCTGCTTTTGGAATTCTAAGTAATATAGCTTGGCGAAGGGAATGCTCTGCACTGCAAAGATGGAGTTGAAGCCGTTGAGCCGTGTTTTCTGCCTGATTTCCGCCACGCAGGTTTTCTTGCTCGTCACCACTTGCTCAATGTTGGCGAGCTTGCTGAAGGTGTAGGCTGCGGCGCGCTTGGTCTGCTGCTGGAAGTGCTCTAAGATGTAGGCCGTCACGCCCTGTATGCGGCGCGGGTCGGCCAGTGCCTTCTCTCGCTCAATGTCCCACACTTCGCTGCTCTCCACCTCGCCTTTTTCCTTGATAGTGCTGATGTATGCCACGCGGAAGGGTAGCACATTGTGGTCGCGGATGGCGTCCACTATGGTGTAGGTGTGAAGCCGGCGGCCAAACACGTCGGCCGTCATGCGGTATTTCCCCTTGCCCTGTGATATGTTTTCCTTGAAAATTGGTGTGCCGGTGAAGCCGAACAGGTAGTATTTCTTGAAGCGCTTGGTGATGGCAGTGTGCATCTCGCCAAACTGCGAGCGGTGGCACTCGTCGAA
>DLLC01000015.1:11095-14901 GCA_002476625.1 Porphyromonadaceae bacterium UBA7572
CTTCTGTATGGTGGTGATGATGATGCGGCTTGTGGCATCCTCGATCTGCCGCTGGAGCACCCGGGTGTCGGTGTTGCCGTTGGCGGCGCCTTTCTGGAAGCGGTCGTATTCCTTCATGGTCTGGTAGTCGAGGTCCTTGCGGTCTACCACAAACAGCACCTTGTGGATATAGGGCAGCTTGCAGGCCAGTTGCGCCGCCTTGAACGAGGTGAGCGTCTTGCCAGAGCCGGTGGTGTGCCATACATAGCCGCCAGCCTCCACGCTGCCGAAGAGGCGCGCGTTGTGGGCGATGTTGATTTGGCTGAGCAGCGCCTCGGTGGCGGCAATCTGGTAGGGACGCATGGCCATGAGTAGGCGCTGCTCGGTGAGCACGCAGTAGCGGGTGAGCACGTTGAGCAGGGTGTGGCGGCTGAAGAAGGTGGCGGTGAAGTCGTCTAAGTCGGAGAGCACTTTATTGCGCCCATCTGCCCAGTAGCTGGTAAACTCAAAGGAATTACAGGTGCGCTGACGGGGTCTCTTGCCCGCCTTTGCCTGCTCCCCAATGTGGGCTGAGCGTGTGGTGGCGCTGTAATATTTGGTGGTGGTGCCGTTGCTGATCACAAAAATCTGCACATACTCAAAGAGGGCACAGCCCGACCAGAACGACTCGCGCCCGTAGCGGTTGATTTGGTTGAAAGCCTCTTTAATCGACACGCCTCGGCGCTTGAGTTCGATGTGCACCAGCGGTAGCCCATTCACCAGTATGGTGACGTCGTAGCGGCATTTGCGCTTGCCGTCGGGCGCTTCGTACTGGTTGATTACCTGGGTGATGTTGTGGTGCACGTCGCGCTTGTCGATGAGGTAGATATTGCGCATCTCGCCGCTGTCGAGCGTGAGCGTCTTCACTTCGTCTTGCTGAATGGTCTGAGCCTTGTCGGCTACGCCTTTGCCTTCGCAAGCGATTTCGGTTTTGAAAAAGCGCTTCCATTCGCCATCGGTGAAGGTGAAGTGGTTGAGCCGCTCCAGTTGCCTGCGCAGATTGGCTATCAGTTCATTCTCGTGGTGTATGAGCAGGCGCTCATAGCCCTGCCGCTCCAGCTGGCAGATAAAGTTGCGCTCGAGGTCGGCCTCGGTTTGGTATGAAGTGTCGCGTGCGGTGTCGGGTCGCTCGTAGTGCGCCACCACGGTGCTTTGGCTGTTTTCGGAAAGAAGGTTGTAGTTCACTGTCATATTGTTTTTTTTGTTATACTGTCGTTCTTTTGAAATTAAGCAATTTGTCGCGGTAATGCTCGTATTGCTGGCGTCGCGCCGCTATCTCCGCCGGCAGTCCTTCCTGCAGCGAAGTGGTGAGCGCCTCAAACCGCTCGAGAATCCCCACAATCCGCTCTTGCTCCTCTAAAGGCGGAATAGGAATCTCTAATTTCTTGAATTTACCCATGTCAACGGAAGCAAATCCGGAAATGTTCACATTGTTTTTGCACCATTCATCTATGATAAACATATAATGGAATAAATATTTGATTAGTACTCTCTTTTCCAGCGATTTACGAACTTTTAAGTTCGTAAATCGCTGATTCGCAAGCGAATCAGCAATTAGGAGCGCGTGCTCGCCGATGGTAGCCGTTGTGGCAAGTATAAATGAATTGGCTTTGAATAAATTGCCTTTTTTTACTCCGTCCATTGTGATGTGCTGTATGGAGTCGGAAAGCACGCGTCCATTTTTACGTATGTCCTCCATTCTAAACCATGGAATGGTGCCACCATCCCAATATTCTGGTTTCTTTTTAGAAGGTGTGTAGCCGTTTCTCATTTCAAACACATCGGTTATTGGGAGCCATTCTATGCGGCTATTCTGGTAAATGGGGGGGGTAAATTGCTTGAAATCAAGTAGTTGGTTGCGATAGAACTCGTACTGCCGTTTACGGCAGTCCAGCTCCGCCTCCAGCTCCGCCTCCAGCTCCGCCTCCAGCTGCGTGAACTTGTCGAGGATTCGGACAATCTCCCGCTGCACCTCCAAAGGAGGCAAAGGAATCTCAATTTTAGCTACCTTTTTCTTTGATACATTGAAGCGGGTAACACCACTTGCCGTTCTTGCCAGTGCCTTTCGCATTTCATGACATCTGAACAAATGTTTCATGAAATGCGGATTAACGGATTGAGCATTGTTAAATCTGTAACCAAAGCAGAAAGAATTCAAATATAAATCTTCATTTGTGTTTTCTGTCAGCACAGAAGTCATGCCACATTCGTCAGGAGTTTCAGATGACCCTGTAAAAAGGACGTCTCCATAGATTACCTTATTTTGCTTTTCTCCTTTTTTTATTCTCACATAGTCGTTTATATCCGTGCTAAGGGATGGATTTGTGTAAACATTCATATAGGTAACGTATTTGGCATTTCCGTTTGCGAAATCCGATTTTGATTTTCCTGTCAATCCGCCATAGAAAGTTCCAATATCTCCCAGCTTTACGTATTGCACCCCGTCGGGGCAGAGGTTGCGTATCATGTCGTCAAGTTTACTCATTGTGTTATTCGCTTTTTTTGATGGGCTTATTAGGCTTAATAGGCCTATTGGGCTTGATGGGCCTATGCTATTTTTGGTGTTATTTCTCTTTTAATATCCTCTTTGTTTGCGCCGCACGCAGTACATCTGCTCTTTGATGCCACCATTCTCTTTAAAATGAGCTTTCTGCCATTCTATCAGCCCTTTTATCATTACGTCGGTCTGAAGAATCAGCGTGATGGCAATGTTGCATATCGTTTCGGCAGACCGCTCCATGATTTTCTGCGTGTAGTCCTCAGGAGCATTGTGCGTGCGGCAGTAGCGGCGCGTCTGCTGCGCCTTTGGCGAATTGAGAGGCCATTGCTCCAGGCCGTGCACACGCAGATAGTCCTTGTAGTCCTCTAATAGTTCATGTAGGCTGGCTCGGTTCACGTTGGTGAGCTTGATTTCCATCTCGGTGGATGTGATGCCGTCGATGTTGCCTTCCACGATGTTTTGTTTGCCGGAGCGTGCCGCCTGTATCATCTGGTCAATGGTGCGGTCGCCTCGCTCAAGGTACTTGTGGGCAAAGTGGTAGGTGATGTCGTAGATGATGACTGCCTTCTTGTAGCACACGAGCGTGGTGTAGTCCTTGCCTTGGCGGAGGAATTCTTTATCAACGGGGTGCTTTCCCATAGAGGTCTTATTTTTTTTGATGATTATTATTTTTGTTCTCTTTTTGCTTAATAGGCCTAATAGGCATTATGTGCATATTGAGCGTAAATATATATTTATTGTGTCTCCAATTCTTTTATGATGGCGTCGATGTCGGCGCGGAGGCGCTGCTCCTGCGCCACAATTTGGGCGATGCGGGCGTTGAGCGCTGTGATGTCGATCTTTTCGCGGGTGTCTTCCTGCTCCACGTAGGTGCTCACCGAGAGGTTGAAGTCCTCGGCTTCGATGTCGGCGATGGTGACGACATGGCTGAAGTGGGCTTCTTCCTTTTTCTCCATGTAGGCGCCATAGATGTGCTCAATGTGCTCGGGCAGGAGCTTGTTTTTGTTGCCTTCGTGACCAAACTCTGCCGAGGCGTCGATGAAGCACACGCGGTTGTCGGGCTTGTTTTTCTTCAGCACGATGATGCAGGTGGAGATAGAGGCGCCGAAAAAGAGGTTTTGCGGTAGCTGTATCACTGTGTCCACATAATTGTTGGTCACCAAGTATTTCCGGATTTTCTGCTCAGCCCCGCCGCGGTAGAGCACACCGGGAAACTCCACGATGGCAGCCGTGCCCTCGGTGCTGAGCCACGAGAGCATGTGCATGGTGAAGGCGAAGTCGGCCTTTG
>DLLC01000015.1:14956-15792 GCA_002476625.1 Porphyromonadaceae bacterium UBA7572
GTGAAGGCGAAGTCGGCCTTTGAGCGCGGGGCGAGCACGCCTGCGGGCGAGAAGCGGGGGTCGTTGATGAGCGTGGGGTCGCTGTCGCCAGGCCATGGAATGGAGTATGGCGGGTTCGACACGATGGCGTCGAAAGGCTCCTCGGCGGTGTGCTGCGGGTGGAGCAGCGTGTCGTCGCACCGGATATCAAAATGGTCGTAGTTCACATTGTGCAAAAACATGTTCATGCGGCACAGGTTGTAGGTCTTGAGGTTGATTTCCTGCCCGAAGAAGCCCTCTTCCACATTCTTGTCGCCCAGCACGAGATTGAAGTTGAGCAGCAATGACCCGCTGCCACATGCGGGGTCGTAAACCTTGTTCACCGTTTTGCGCCCAGCGGCAGCAATCTTGGCGAGCAGATAGCTCACTTCGCCCGGGGTGTAGAACTCGCCGCCCTTGGTGCCCGAATTGAGGGCATACATCTTGATAAGATGCTCATAGCAGATGCCAAACACGTCGAGTCCGCTCTCGATGTAGGTGGTGAAGTTGAGGTCGCGCACACTTTCAAGCAGAGTGGTGAGGAGCTCGTTGCGCGCCGCCACGGTGGCGCCAAGGCCCACGTCGTTGGTGTTGAAGTTGCTGAACAGCCCCTTCACATCGCCTTCGCTCGCTGTGCCGATGGCGCTCTGCTCAATGGCACGAAAATTGTTGGCGAGGGTGGTGTTGAGCTCTGGGTTGTTTTTCGCGGAGTTGGCCACATTGATGAAAAGCTGTGAGGGCAGAATGAAAAAGCCCTTGGCGTTGATGATCTGGTGGCGTGCGTTTTCTGCCATGTGGTCGGGCATAGAGGTGAAGTC
>DLLC01000061.1:0-548 GCA_002476625.1 Porphyromonadaceae bacterium UBA7572
CCTCCTGGTTCACGTTGCCCATAAGCGCGCGCAAATCGTGCTTGCGCACATTGCGAATGTCCACGCCGTCGATGGTGATAGCGCCTTCCTCCACATCGTAGAAGCGAGGCAGCAGGTCGGCGAGTGTGGTTTTGCCGCTGCCGCTTTGCCCCACTAATGCCACCGTCATGCCGCGCTTTATTTCAAGGTTCACACCATCTATCACCCACTGGTCGGCGTAGCGGAATCTCACATTCTCGTATTTGATGCTGTGCTTCATTTCCTTCAGCTCTATGGGGTGGGCTGGGTCAATGATGGCGTCGGGCGCTTTCAGAATCTTGTCGATGCGGTCCACCGATGCCAGTCCGCGCTGAATGGAGTAGCTTGCTTTGGAAAAGTCCTTGGCGGGGTTGATGATGCTGTAGAAAATCACCATGTAGTAGATAAACGACGGGGCCGTGATGGAGGCGTTGCCCGAAAGGATGAGCTTGCCGCCAAACCACAGCACCACAGCAATGGTGGCAGTGCCGAGGAATTCGCTCATGGGGTGGGCGAGCTCGTAGCGGCGG
>DLLC01000061.1:596-6328 GCA_002476625.1 Porphyromonadaceae bacterium UBA7572
GGTGATGCGGCGGTATTTGTTGTTCTCTTCGGAAAAGCGTCTTTTCACTTTTTCCTCGGCGTTGAATGCCTTGATGATGCGGAGCCCGCCCACGGTTTCCTCAATGTTGCTCAGAAGGGTGCCCCACTGGTTCTGCGCGTCGAGGCTCACCCGCTTCAGCCGCTTGCCCACGGTGCCCATGATGAAGCCGGCGATGGGGAGTAGGGTGAACACGAAGAGTGTGAGCTCCCAGCTCACCAAAATCATCATGGTGAGGCAAGCCACAATCATGATGGGGTTTTTGAACATCAGGTCGAGGCTCGACATGATGCTATTTTCCACCTCGGTCACGTCGCCGCTCATGCGTGCCATCACGTCGCCCTTGCGCTCACTGCTAAAAAATGCGATGGGGAGGGTGACTATCTTGTTGTAAATCTGGTTGCGGATATCGCGCACCACGCAAGTGCGAATGGTGATCATGTAGAACGCAGCCAAATAGGCGCTGCCCACCTTCAACCCGGTGAAGAGCACCAGCATGGCGGCGATGGCCGCCAGGGCGGTGGAGGGCCCGTAGCTTTCAATGAGGCACTGCACGCCATAGTAGAAGTCGTTCACAATCACTTCTTTCAGCCCTGCGCTGCCCAGCTCCATAAACGCGTAGTGCGCTTGGTTGATGCCGAAGAGCATCTCTAAGATAGGGATGATGAGGGCGAAAGAGAACAGGGTGAGGAATGCCGACATTACGTTGAAAATCACGTTCAGCACAATGTAGCGCTTATATGGGGGGATAAACCTGCGGAGCAGGACGAAAAATCCTTTAAACATCAGTTGTCTTTTAGTGGTTGTGAAAACGAATATTGCACCGTGGGGGCGAAAAATGCACACACCACGCCAATTTAACAGCAAAGATACACTATCTTCCCCTTTCCACCAAATCCACGCACATCGCCGCGCGTCACTTTTTACTTTTTCCCGTGCTTAGGGCAGAAGGAAGCAGAAACAGACAAAGTGGTAATTTTTTTTGGAATTTTGGTAATATACGCTTGAAGGAGGAGTGATAATTTTGCATCACGAGAAATAAAACCCAAAAACGATAGAACGATGAAGAAGAGATCTACTGCTATATTTCTTTTATTATGCGCCACTTCGGCCGCATGTGTGGCTGCCGAGACGCCTAACGACTCGGCCTCGGCGCTCACGCTTAACGAAGTGGTGGTAACGGGCACGCGCTACAAGACTGATGTGCGACATTTGCCCATGACCATATCTGTGATTGGCAACAAGGCACTAAACGCCGCCTACCGCGGCAATGTGCTGCCCACGCTCACGGAGCAAGTGCCGGGGCTGTTTGTCACCTCGCGCTCAATGCTTGGCTATGGTGTAAGCACGGGCGCGGCTGGCGGCATCAAGGTGCGCGGTATCGGGTCGTCGGCCGACTTGCTCGTGCTTGTGGACGGTCTTCCGCAATACGCTGGCCTGTATGGGCACCCGATTGCCGACGCTTACCAGACCATGCTTGCCGACAAGGTGGAGGTGCTGCGCGGACCGGCGTCGATGATTTATGGTTCGAATGCCATGGGCGGTGTGGTGAACATCGTGACACGGCAGATGCCACACGATGGCGCCAACACTAACATCAACCTGCAAGGGGGGAGCTACGGCACCTTTGAGGCCACGGCGGTGAACCGTTTGCGCAGGGGCGGGTTCTCGAGTGTGGCAGGCGTGAACTATGGGCGCACCGACGGCCACCGCCCTCGCTCTGCATTTGAGCAAGTGAGCGGCTTTGTGAAAATAGGCTACGACTTCACGAAAAACTGGAGCCTGACTGGCGATGTGAATGTCACTTATTTTGAGTCGTCGAACCCGGGTGAGGTGAGCAACCCGATGATCGACAATGATATGATGATTACACGCGGTATGGCGGCAATCTCGCTCACCAATGAGTATGACGCCACGAGCGGTGCGCTGCGAGTGTTCTACAACTGGGGGCACCATCATATCAACGATGGCTACCATCCCGGAGGCACTCCACGCACGGCCTACTATCTGCACGACGACTGTATGGGCGGCTTTTCCGCTTATCAGAGCTGGCGTATGTTTACTGGCAACCGCACCACGGCTGGCGTGGATTTCCGTCACTTCGGAGGCCATGCTTGGAACAAGGCGATGGCTGATGGCTCCGTCAGCGAAATAGCCAAGCGCAGTGTGAACGAGGTGGCGGGCTATGTGGATTTCCGCCAAGACCTTGCACCGTGGCTGATATTCGACGCCGGTCTCAGGTGGAACCACCATGCCGTGAGTGGAAGTGAATGGGTGCCTCAAGGCAGCCTCACGCTGCTGCTGCCAAGAAATGCCACGCTGCGTGCCATTGTGAGCAAAGGCTTTCGAAATGCCACGCTGCGCGAGCTGTACATGTATCGTCCTGCCAATTCCTACCTAAAGCCAGAGCGTATGATGAACTATGAGATTGCTTACCGGCAGCATCTGCTCGGCGGCAGGCTGATGGCGGGTGTGAACGTGTTCTACCTGAATGCCCAAAATATGATTCAAACTCAAATGGTGGACGGACGCCCGCTTAATGTGAACACGGGGGAAACGGAAAATGCTGGTTTTGAACTGGAGGGCGCATGGCGAATCAATGCATGTTTCACCGTGAACGGCAACTACAGCTACCTCCACATGAGCCACCCACAGCTTTCTGCCCCAGAGCACAAACTGTGGATGGGCGGCACCTGGCAGCAGCACCGGTTCAGCCTGAACACTGGCTTGCAATATGTGGCTGGGCTCTACACAGCCACTGGCGCGAACGAGAAGAAGGAGTGCTTTGTGCTTTGGAACGCCACAGCCAATTACAGGGTGGCGAAGGGCGTTTGTGCTTTCGTGAAGGGCGAAAACTTGCTGGCGCAGTCTTACCAGACGGTGGCAGGGTTCCCGATGCCAAAGGCTACAGTGATGGCGGGCATCGACTGGAAATTCTGACACTTTGTATTGGGAGAAGGAAAAGAATTTAGAGATTAGAAGTTAGGGAAGTTAGGGAAGTTAAGACGATAGCTGATTGTTAAGGCATCAGTCATTAGCAATAAGGCCATTCGTCCTAACTTCTATAACTTTTTTACTTCCTTAACTTCCAATAAAGGCAATCGTCTTAACATCCTGACTTCCAGTCTATCTTCCGAATTTATCTTCTCAATTCCCCCTTTTTCTCAATTCTTTTGCCAAAACATTTGTATTACTTGAATGAGATTTGTAATTTTATGGCTATAAAATTTACAGCTATAAAATTATGATTATAAAAAATGAAAGAATTTTACGATAGAGCACAAGAGATGGAGCGGCTCAAGGAAGTGCAGCGACAGGCTTATGAGGACTGTTCTCGCTTTGTGGTGCTTACTGGCCGCCGCCGTGTGGGCAAAACAAGTTTGGTTTACCGTTTGATGCGAGAAACACAGACGGTAGCCCCCAGTCTTTATTTCTTTGTGAGCCGAAAGACTGAGGCTGTGCTTGTGGAGACCTTTACGGAAGAAGTGAGGACGAAACTCAATGAGTTTGTGCCCGAAGGCGTCAGCACGATGCGAGGTTTGATGCAGCTGCTGCTTGAGGTTGGCAAGCGAAGGAAGTTCACAATTTTTATGGACGAATTTCAAGAGTGGAACAACGTGAATGCTGGTGTGTTCAGCGACATACAGGAGCTGTGGGACAAATATAAGAAAGAGACGCAGGTGTGTTTTATCGTGTCGGGGTCAATTTTCCGAATGATGGAAAAGATTTTTAAGGACGAAGAGCAGCCTCTGTTTGGACGCAGCGATTGCACCATTAGGCTTATGCCGTTCCCCACGGCCACATTGCGTGAGATTCTTGGTGACTATAAGCCAGATTATACCAACGATGACTTGTTGGCATTGTGGACCATTACAGGCGGCGTGGCTCGCTATATAGAACTGCTGATGAACAATGACTGCACCAGTGTGGACAAGATGATTGAATTTGTGTGTTCCAGTTCCGACAGTTTTTTTGTGAGCGAAGGTAAAAATGTTCTTGTGCAGGAGTTCGGTAAGCAGTATGGCACATTTTTCAGTATTTTAGGTCAAATAGCTCATGGTGACGTTACGCAAAGTCAAATTGAGGCGACCACAGGAATGAAGAGTTTGGGCGGACAGCTGCGAATTCTGGAGGAAAACTACGATATCATTCGGAAAAAACGCCCTATTGGAGCAAAGGTGGGGAGTCAGACGGTGAGATTTGAGATTAAAGATAATTTCTTTCGCTTCTGGTTTCGCTATATTTACCGGAATGAGCCCCTTATTGAAATTCACAATATGCCGGCACTGAAAAAAATAATGGTCGACGACTACACCACATTTTCGGGTATAGCCCTTGAGCGATGGTTCAGGCAAAAAATGATGGAATCATGTGAGTACCGACAAATTGGAGGCTGGTGGAAGTCGGGCGGTATAAATGGCAAAGGCAATGTGGATGACTTTGAAATAGACATTGTGGCCGAAACGCTGAATGGAGAAGTGGAGGCCTACGAAGTGAAACGCAATCCACAGAGATACAATCCCAATCGCTTGGCTGAGAAAGTGGCGGAAATGCAGCGCCATTTGTTTAAAGGGGAGATTGTCAGCAAAATAGGCTTGTCGCTGAACGATATGTGACAGTGCTCCGATTTCAAGAGCGGAAAAACCATACACCGTTTTCTAACCGATAGCGTGGCGCACAGCCTCGTGGCAGAGAACAGACGATACAAAGGGCGCGGAACGGCTCCGATGTTGGAGCTTCGTTTCGCGCCCTTTGTATGCGTGTGGGTGTGGTTTATTCTTCTGGAGCGGCAGGGAGCGTGGCGGCAGCTGCCTCTACCCATGCCTTCACTTCGTCCACCACTGGAACTTTCAAGCCGAGTTTATACTTTTTGTTGATGTCGAGCAGCTCTTGGAACAGCTTGCCTGGGCGTTCGAGGCGGCCAAGGGCTTCCACAGTGAGGTAGCCAGCCTTTTGGATTGGGGCCACCCATTCTGCAGGCACGCCGATGGCGGTGTAAGCCTCCACCTTGTCGCGCTTCGCCACTTTTTCGGGGCGCATCTGCGGGAAGAGCAGCACGTCCTGTATGTAGCTGTGCCCGGTCATGAGCATCACCAGGCGGTCGATGCCGATGCCGATTCCGCTTGTGGGGGGCATACCGTACTGGAGCGCGCGAAGGAAGTCCTGATCGATGATCATGGCCTCGTCATCGCCCTTGTCGGCAAGGCGCATTTGCTCCACAAAGCGCTCTTCCTGGTCGATGGGGTCGTTGAGCTCGCTGTAGGCGTTGGCCAGCTCTTTGCCGTTCACCATCAGCTCGAAGCGCTCGGTGAGCCCTGGCTTGCTGCGGTGCATCTTGGTGAGAGGCGACATTTCCACCGGATAGTCGGTGATGAATGTGGGCTGCACGAATGTACCCTCGCAGAACTCTCCGAAAATCTCGTCGATGAGCTTGCCCTTGCCCATGGTGTCGTCTATTTCCATCTTGAGCTTCTTGCACACCTCGCGAATCTCATCCTCGCTCATGCCGCAGAGGTCGTAGCCCGTCTTTTCCTTGATGGCGTCGAGGATAGGCAGACGGCGGTATGGGGCTTTGAAGCTGATGGTCTTGCCGTCGATCACCGTTTCGGGCGACCCGTTCACCGCCACGCAGATTTTTTCAAGCAGCTGTTCGGTGAAACTCATCATCCAGTTGTAGTCCTTGTATTGCACATAAAGCTCCATGCAGGTGAACT
>DLLC01000003.1 GCA_002476625.1 Porphyromonadaceae bacterium UBA7572
TAGCTCAGTTGGTTAGAGCACCTGACTCATAATCAGGGAGTCGCCGGTTCAAGCCCGTCAGGGACCACCACCAATGAAGAAAAGCACCCCAAAAGTTATAACAAAAACTTTCGGGGTGCTTTTTTATATCTGCGCAGCCAAGCAATTCACTCTTGCGAAGCGATGTCTGTGAAGAAAAAGTGGCAATATTGCCAAAAAAACTTCGCACAATACACGAATTCAGAAACTAATCACTATCTTTGTGAAGAAAAAGTGGCAATATTGCCAAAAAAACTTCGTAAAGAGGCGGGTTATGCAGATAAAAAGAGAATACTACCTGCAGCAGCTTATTGCAGGGAAACAAAATGGGCTGATAAAGATCGTGACAGGCATCAGACGTTGTGGAAAATCTTATTTGCTCTTTAAACTATTCAGGCAGCACCTTTTGCAGCATGGCGTTGACGGCAGTCATATTGTCCAGATAGCTCTTGATGATGTGGAAAATGCTGAATACCGGGAACCTCTTGCCCTATATAAGCACATCAAGGCAAGAATGGAAGATGATGACTTGTACTATATTTTACTTGATGAGGTGCAGCTTGTGCCACGCTTTGAAGAGGTGTTGAACAGCTTGCTGCGCATCGACAACGCAGATGTGTATGTAACGGGGAGCAATTCAAAATTCTTGTCAAGCGACATTATTACGGAATTTAGAGGGCGAGGCGACGAAATACACCTTTACCCCCTATCGCTGTCGGAATACTGCGACGGCACGGGGCTGGCACCTGCAGAAGCATGGAGTGATTATTACACCTATGGAGGGCTTCCACATGTGCTGGCATTGGAAACAGAGAAGAAGAAGCTCGACTATTTAAACAATCTTTTTAAAAGTGTTTATCTGATAGACATTATTGAACGGCATCATATTAAAAATAAGGCAGAGTTTGAGGAGCTTGTGCGTGTGATGGCATCGAACATAGGAGCCCCCACAAACCCCACAAAATTATCCAACACTTTTAAAAGTGTGAAAAAGAAGGCTATCAGCTCTGTGACTATCGATCGCTATCTCAAATTCATGGAGGACGCATTTTTGATAGAAAAGGCTGAAAGATATGATGTGAAGGGGAAAAAATATATTGGAGGCCTCTCAAAATATTATTTTACCGACCTTGGACTGAGGAATGCTATATTAGGATTGCGTCAGCAGGAAGAGTCGCACATTATGGAGAATATCATCTACAACGAACTGCGTCGCAGGGGGTGCAAAGTGGATGTGGGAATGGTGGAGCAACGCTTTGTTGACCAAGATGACAGTTGGCGCCGTAAGCAGCTTGAAGTGGACTTTGTAGTGAACGAGGGCAACCAAAGATACTATATACAGTCGGCATTGGCTTTACCCGACGAGGAAAAGCGAAAGCAAGAGATGGGGTCTTTGCTCCGGATCGACGATTCGTTTAAGAAAATTATAGTTGTGAAGAGTGACATCAAACCCTGGCGTGATGACTACGGCATCCTTACGATGGGACTGAAGGATTTTCTGATGAACCCCGACAGCCTTAAATGGTGACTTGACGCTTATCACCTTGCCATTTCGGATTATTGACGCGAGATATATTGAGCCGTTTTTTGGAGGGCATATGAGGCACGGCGTTCTATTGAATCACTTTTTTATTGTAACTTTGCAGGTGTTATGAAAAAGAAGGGTAAAATATGCGTGTTTGGCGCCTCGAGCGACAGGCTTGAGAACACGTTCACCGAAACGGCCTACGAACTGGGCTCGCTGATGGCCCAGCGGGGCTGGGACTGCGTGAACGGGGCTGGAAGCGCCGGGCTGATGCGCGCCGTGAGCGATGGCGTGCTCGACGGCGGTGGCGCTGTCACGGGCGTGATTCCACAATTTATGGTGGATCAGGGCTGGGAATACCACCGTCTTACTGAAATCATCGTCACGCCCGACATGCACTCTCGCAAGGAAAAGATGGTGCAGCTCGCCGATGCTTTCATCGTGCTGCCCGGCGGCTGTGGCACCATAGAGGAGGCGATGGAGATTTACACCTGGCGACAGCTTGGCATCATCAGCAAGCCGATAGTGCTACTCAGCACCGTGGGCTTCTACAAGCCTTTGGTGGAGATGATTGACCGATGTGGCACTCTGGGCTTTATGCGCCATTCCCACACCCGCCTGTGGAAGGTGGCTCGCACCCCTAAAGACGCGCTCGACAAGCTGGAGCGGGAACTTGAAGAGGGCATAGAGCCAGTGGAAGATAAAATGAGCTCTACTGATGGCAAAGACTAACAGCGATACGATATCCTCCGCCCATACCGACAGTGTGGCGCAGATGCAGCAGTTCACCCCGGCTTACCCGAATGGCATTCCGCCCATGCGTGGTGTAGACACAGTGGTTCAGCCCATAGCCGCCCTGCCGGTGATGGAGACGCCGCAGGGCGAGTCGGTGGCCACCAGCCATAGCCGTGGCCCGCTCTACGACACAGGGTCGATGTCGCTGCTGCTGCTGAGCGTGTTTTTCATTGTGGTGAGCTTTAAGAGCGGGTATGTGTATCTGGAGAACTTTGCCCACAACCTGCTGTCGGTGCGCCGGCGGCGTGAAAACATATTCGACAACCATACGATGGGCGATGTGCGCATGATGTGGGCACTGGTGATCAACACTTGCGTGATGGAGGGGCTGCTGCTGTTTTATGCCGTCGGGTTCTTCGTGCCGTCGCTCCGCCAGGGTATGCTCGAGCGAGTGTTTCTCAACGTGGGAGTCATCACCGCCATGTGCATGGGCTTCCACCTGTTTCAGCACGGGCTCTACGCCTTGCTCGGGTATGTGTTTGGCGACAAGCTGAGCCGGCGGCTTTGGCTCAGCGGATTCAAGGCTTCGCAGTCGCTGCTTGGGCTGCTGCTGTTTCCCGTCACGGTGTTTTTGCTGTTGTTTCCATCGGGCATAGAAGTGCTATTGTCGGTGGCGGCAATATTGTATGCGATCGTTAGAATCGTGTTTATTTTTAAGGGATTAAGAATTTTTTTCAACAAATTTTCACAAAGTCTCTATTTTATTTTGTACCTTTGCAGCATGGAAATTGTGCCCCTTGTGCTATTCGCGGCACTATTGGTGGCAGTGTGTACGAAATTACAGTCATAAAAACATTTTAGACGAGTGAAGGTAAAGAAAATTTTGGTTTCACAGCCGAAACCATCAAGTGAAAAGTCTCCGTATTACAATCTTGAACGAGATTATGGTGTGTCTGTAGATTTCCGCCCCTTCATTAAGGTTGAAGGGCTTTCAAGTAAAGAGTTTCGTCAGCAGAAAATCGCCCTTGGCGACTACACTGCGGTAATCTTTACTGCTCTAACAGCTATTGACCACTATTTCCGTCTGGCAAAGGAGCTTCGTTTTGAAGTGCCAGAGACCATGAAATATTTTTGCATCAGTGAAGTGGTGGCGCGCTATCTTCAAAACTACATTGTGTACAGAAAGCGCAAGATCTTCTTCAGCGAGAACGGCAAGGCCGACGGCTTGATTCCTTTGATTGAGAAGCACAAGAATGAGAAGTATCTCTATCCAGTGTCGGACGTGCACGACTCAAAGCTCAATCTTGAGGCGCACAATCTGGAAAACACCAAGGCAGTGATGTATCGCACTGTGAGCAACCCATTCCCAAAGGATGTGCCTTTCGACTACGACATCATAGCCCTCTTCACCCCATCTGGCGTGAAAAGCCTACTCGAGAGTTTTCCCGACTTCGACCAGGAGAAGAACGGCAAGCTGCTGGCATGTATGGGCTCGAAGACCATAGAGGAAGTGAAGAACTCGGGCCTGCGACTCGACATCACCACCTCGCCGGAATGTCCATCAATGGCCGCTGCCATTGCCAAATACCTGGAAGAGGAGCAAAAGAAGGAAGAAGGAGCCCAGGAGGAGTAAAGCGTGCCACTTGCGCAGCGCGCGCCTATTCCGTGACAAAATATACAGCCGAGGCTACGACACAGCATTTTAAGCATCGTGTCGTAGCCTCGGCTGGCTTTTTGGGGCAGGAAAATCATCTGGGGGTGTGGAGGGCGCGTGTAGCATTGAGCACGGCAAGCACCATCACACCCACATCGGCAAACACAGCCATCCAGAGGGAGGCGATGCCACAGGTGGCCAATAGCAGCACGCCCACCTTCACGCCTATCGAGAACACCACATTTTGGTGGGCGATGCGTATGGCGTGGTGGGCGATGCGTATGGCGGTGGCTATTTTCGAGGGTTTGTCGTCCATCAGCACCACGTCGGCGGCCTCAATGGCGGCATCGCTGCCGAGCGCACCCATTGCGATGCCCACATCGGCGCGTGCCAGCACTGGCGCATCGTTGATACCGTCGCCCACAAATGCCAAGGTGCGGCCTTGCACTTTTTCAGAGAGCAGGTGCTCCACCTTGCTTACTTTGTCGGCAGGTAGCAGCTCGGCGTGGTACTCATCGATGCCCACCTCTTTGGCCACCTGCTGCGCCACCTCCCGGTGGTCGCCGGTGAGCATCACAGTTTTGCGCACGCCGGCATTCTTCAAATCATTGATAGCCTGCGCTGCGTCGGCCTTGATGCGGTCGGAGATTTCGATGTGACCGGCATACACACCGTCGATTGCCACATGTATAATGGTGCCACAGTGCTTCAGGCCGCACGGCTCACACTTCGCGCCCACTGCCGCCATCATCTTCTCGTTGCCCACCGCCACTAATTTGCCTTCCACAAGGGCACGCACGCCGTGGCCAGCAATCTCCTCCACATTGCTGACATGGCAGCCGTCGGTCGTGCATGCCGGAAACGCATTCTTGAGCGAAATGGCGATAGGGTGGTTGCTGTATTGCTCCACGTGCGCAGCCAAGTGCAGGAGTTCGTTTTCGCTGATTTTTCTGTAAGGGTGAAGCGCGGTCACGGCAAATTCACCATAGGTGAGCGTGCCCGTCTTGTCGAACACGGCAATATCCATTTTGGCCAGAGCCTCAAAGTAGCCAGCACCTTTCACGAGCACACCGTTGCGCGATGCCGCGCCTATGCCGCCAAAAAAGGTGAGCGGAACGGAAATAACCAGCGCGCAAGGGCACGACACCACCAAGAAAGTGAGTGCACGGTAGAGCCATGTGGGCAGCGCAGCAGCGTAGCCTTCACTGAAAAATGGCGGAATAAAAGCCACCACTAAGGCGCAAACCACCACAATGGGCGTATAGACGCGGGCAAAGCGGCGTATGAAGCTCTCGCTGCGCGATTTCCCTTTGCTGGCGTTTTCCACCAGTTCGAGCACCTTCGACGCAGTGGACTCGCCAAAACTCTTTGTGGTGCGCACACGGATCACGCCCGAAAGATTCACACAGCCCGAAACCACATCATCGCCCACCTTCACGCTGCGTGGCACACTCTCACCCGTGAGCGCCACCGTGTCGAGCGACGACTCGCCATCGGTCACCCAGCCATCGAGCGGAATGCGCTCGCCGGGCTTCACCACAATCGTTTCGCCAATCTTCACCTCGGTTGGGGGCACAGTTGCCACCTTTCCGTCGCGCTCCACATTAGCCACGTCGGGGCGAATGTTCATCAAGTGGGCGATGGATTTTCTGCTGCGTCCTTCGGCCAGATGCTCAAAAAGTTCGCCAACCTGGAAAAACAGCATCACAAACACCGCTTCGGGGAACTGGTGCTCGGCACCGGGCAGAAATCCAATGGAGAGCGCTCCGATGGTGGCGATGGCCATCAGAAAGTTCTCACCCATCAAATGCCCGTGAAGAAGGTCGCCAACGGCCTCTTCCAGTGTATCGAGGCCCACCACAAGGTAGGGCACAAGATAGATAAGCAGAAGGCTCCATAAAGGCAAGTTGAAGCACTCCTCGATGCCCCACGCCGCCGCTAATAGCACGCTGGCGATGGCTATTTTCACGCCATCGGATCTGATTCCGCCCTCGTGGTGTTCATGCTCGTGGTGCTGAGCGCATCCACAGCTGTGATTTTGATTACATTCGCACATATCTCTAAGTTTTGAAAATTTTACGATGCAAAGATATGGCGAAAAACGTGCAACCGAGTTGCAAAAGTGCGTATGTGTGCGCCTAATGGGCGTCGAGCCAGTTTTTTGCCACCGCGTGCGACGCAGTGAGGCGCACATCGCCGTGGTAGGCGTTCTCCATCTCCTCCAGCACGATAGCCTGCACCTTGTCGAGCTCGGTGGGCAGCACGTCGAAATTGAGTTCATCGTGCACCTGGAGAATCATCTTCGATTTGATGCCAGCCTCCTCAAAACGGCGGTCGATGCCAATCATGGCAATCTTGATAACATCGGCGGCAGTTCCTTGAATTGGGGCGTTCACGGCATTGCGCTCGCTAAACTGGCGCACCACAGCGTTGCGCGAATTGATTTCGGGCAGCATTCGCCGGCGGCCGTAAAGCGTACTCACGTAGCCCTTCTCCTTTGCCTGAGCCACACTGCGGTCGATATAAGCCTTCACGCTTGGAAAAGTGGCGAAATAGCCGTCGATGAGCTGCTTGGCCTCGGCACGCGGAATGTGAAGCCGTTCCGAAAGGCCGAAGGCGGAGATGCCATACAGAATGCCGAAATTGGCAGTCTTGGCTTTCCGTCGCTCATCGGGGGTGACCTCTTCAAGGGGCTTATGATAGATCTTTGCCGCGGTGATGGCGTGAATGTCGTGGCCATGGCGGAAGGCGTTGAGCATAATCTCGTCGTGGCTGAGGTCAGCCACTAAGCGAAGCTCGATTTGTGAATAGTCGGCACTGAAAAACACATTGCCTTCGGCAGGGATAAACGCCTTGCGGATTTCGCGGCCCATGTCGTCGCGCACGGGAATGTTCTGTAAATTAGGGTTGGCCGACGACAGCCGCCCGGTGGCGGTCACCGTCTGGTTGTAGGTGGTGTGAATGCGCCCTGTGCGGCTGTTGATGAGCTTTGGCAGCGCTAACACATAGGTGGAGAGGAGTTTGCGTATGCCCCGGAGCTCCAGTATCAAGCCCACCAGCGGATGGCGGTCGCGGATTCTCTCCAACACCTCCTCGGTGGTGGAGTACTGTCCCGTCTTAGTTTTTTTCGCCTTCTCGTCGAGGTGAAGGCGGCCAAACAGCACTTCGCCCACCTGTGCAGGCGATGCGGTGTTGAAATGCGTGCCTGCGGCGGTGAAGCATTCCTGCTCCAATTTTTCCATTTTATCGGTCAGGATTTTGGCATAGTCGTCGAGTGCTTTCACATCGATGCGCGCGCCTGCCATTTCCATCTTGGCGAGCACTTTCACAAGAGGCTGCTCTATGTCGGTGAGCAGGTGCGTCATACCGCGCTCTTCAATCATGCGTTTTTCCACGTCGGGCAAGGCAAAGATAATGTCGGCCTGCTCGCATGCCACATCAGCCAGGGTCTTGGGGCTTAGCTCGAACAGCTTTTTCTGCTTGCGTCCCTTCTGCCCCAGATACGTCTCCGGGTCGATAACCTCGTAGTGGAGCAGATCCTGCGCCATGGCGCTGATGCCGTGCCCACGCTCCGGCTGGAGCAGATAGTGCGCCACTGCCACGTCGAAGTAGGGGGCGGTAAAGTCCACGCCTTTCTCGTGCAGCATCACCATGTCGCGCTTCACATCGGCGGAGCAGATGGTGGCGTTGCCACTGAAGAGGGGCTTAACCGACTCCATCATCATGCCGAACCCGTCCATGGCAAGGTAGGCTCCCTTGTGCGCTTCGGGGCAGATGGCGAAACCGAGGATGGTGGCCTTCATCGCCTCCTCGCCCACCGACACGATATGCACCGCCACACGCTCACTGTCTGAAATGGAATTCACATAGGCGGCCGCTTCGCCAAAGTCGCAGATGAGGCGGAAATCGCACTCGTAGCTCTTGATAGTCTTGGCTGTTGGGACTGCGTCAGTGACGGCAGTATCGTCGCCCTCGCTTGTGTCGTGGCCGAAAAGCGAGCCCTGCGTCCCGCTTTCGGCATGAATGGCTGTCGTGGCGGAGTCGTCCAGCCCCACATTGGCCTCGCGCTGGTCGATGATTCGCTTGGTGAGCGTACGGAACTCCAGTTCGCTAAACACCTTCTTAAGTGCCCCGAAATCAACCGGCACACGCTTGAGCGCATCTTCGTTCCACTCTAAAGGCACATCCGTCTTGATGGTGGCAAGCTGCTTCGACAGGCGAATCTGTTCGGCATTGGCTTCCACCTTGGCCTTGAGTGCGCCTTTTAGTTCCTGGGTGTGGCTCAGCAGATTTTCTACCGAACCAAACTGCTGAATCAGTTTTTCTGCGGTTTTTGGGCCAACGCCAGGGCAGCCCGGAATATTGTCGGCGCTGTCGCCCATCAGCCCAAGCATGTCGATCACCTGAATGGGGTCGGTCAGTCCATACTTCTCCTTCACCTCCTTCACGCCCAGAAGTTCGTTCTTGCCGGGATTGTAGATTTTTGTGCAGTCGTTAACCAGTTGGCCAAAGTCCTTGTCGCCCGTCACCATATAGGTTTCGAAGCCATGCTGGCACGCCAGCACAGAGAGCGACCCAATCACGTCGTCGGCCTCGTAGCCATCTTTCACAAAAATGGGAATGCGGTAGGCCTCTAAGATGCGCTTGATGTAGGGCACTGCCACCTTGATACCCTCAGGGGTGGCATCGCGGTTGGCCTTGTATTGCTCGTACTGCTCGTGGCGAAACGTTTTACCGCCGGGATCGAAGCACACAGCGATGTAAGGCGGGTTTTCACGCTTGAGGAGGTCTTGCAGAATGTTCACAAAGCCGAAAATGGCAGAAGTGTCCACGCCGCTGCTCGAAAAGCGGGGGTTGCGCATCAGCGCATAGTATGCTCTGAAAATCAGCGCGTATGCATCGAGTAGGTAGAGTCGTTTATTATTGTCCATTGTAAGTGAAGTTTTTCGTTAATCGAAATCCGTTAAGGCGCACAGCCGAGTGCGGTTTGAATGAATAAAATTACACCTTTTTCCCCAATTCCCGAAATTTCCACCCATAATTATTTGTGAGCCCCCTCACTCTCGTATCTCATGTTCTCTCTAAGAATCAGAGCCTTTTTAACAAAAAGAGCTAATCTTATCGAGGAAGCATAACGCGATAAGATTAGCTTTTCTGAAGCATGTGTTTAGCTTAGCGAATGAGCAAGGTTGATGATATTTTGTATCAATTCGCCATTATCTTCCAACAATGATTAATTGTTTTGACGAGAACTACTTCATTTTTAGACGTATTGTGATTGATGATTGCTTTACCTTGCTGTGATTTTGCTGTTCCTAACAATCGTCCTGTTAAAGAATAAGCGTAAGCGACCTCTCCGTCCTTTAGTCCAGAGATTGTTATTGCGTTAGCATCTATCGTGGCGTGTGCAGAATTTGCCTCAATTTCGTCAGTGGATGAAGTGTCAAACTCTTCTATGTTCCAAAAATTTTTCCAGCCATCAGCATTCTTATAGACTTCTAAACAGCCTTTTGGCACATATAGTTGTGTATTGAGGTATGTGCTATTAGAGAAAGAAGCATTGGTTGGAGGAACTGTAGCGTATGTGATAATGCGGTCATTAGCGTACAAAGAAATATTTTTTAAAGTCGTGACATATTTGCCAATGTAGACATCATTTGCATAAAACCAATGTCGTTTATAGCAGTCAAGGTCTCTTCCAAGATAAAAATCCCCGTAGAGGCTAAAACCGAATTCATCAGTTACATATAATGGGTTATTCATAGAGTCCTTAAAAATGAGATTATTGATTTTTTTGGGGTATTGTGTGGGACTGTATGAGTAACGTAATTGAAAATCTGATTGAAAAAGACTTTTAACACTTGAAGGTATGGTGATTGTATCTAAAGAGTCGATTCCTCCAAAAAAATTGGAAGGAAGGTTGGTTACGTTGTCGCTGATCTCGATTTTTTTGATAGGTAATTCTCTGAAAAGGCTCATTTCTCGAGCGTCACCAATTTTCAGGTTTCTACCCAGATAGATGTATTGTAAATGTGTTGCTAAAAAAGTATTTATATCGCAAGATTCTTGAAATAAGTCATATTTGGAATTATCAAAAGTGAGATTATTTGATTTTTCTTCACCTAAAATCACAAGTCGCTCTAATCCTGAGTAGGCAAATGCGAAATTTTCAATGGTCTTAGTCGTTATTGGTATGACGAGTTCTTTTAGTTTGCTACAACGTCTAAAGGCAGAGCATCCAATACTTCTTATGTTTCCAAGTTGAACATCCTCAAGGTTTGTACAGTCGTAAAAAGAATATTCTCCGATACTTGTTGTATTCCCCAGTTTAATTCTTTTTATCCCTTTGCATCCGAAAAAGGTGCTATCCCCAATTGTCGTTAAATTATCATTAAATTCAATGCCTTGAAGATTTTCACAATTCTCAAATGCGTGGGACTCAATCGACTCAATTGTATTTGATAACTTAACCTCTCTGATTGCGGAATTTTTAAATGCTTCTTTACCAATTCCTATTACAGTCAGGGTTCTGCCTTTATACTCAATAGTAGAAGGGATGTTTATTGTACCAGTGTACTCGTTTTCGCCATGAGTGACGACCAAAGTGTTTTTGGTTGCGTTGGCATTATAGTATATACCATCAATGTAAAGGTCGTAGGCAAATGCTTGCATAGATAGCATTGCCAGTAATAAGAATAAGAAATTTTTCATAAGTGTATAATTTATAGAGTAATAATGTGTTGTTGTTTTTTTGGGTGTGTTACTATTTTTGTTTTCCGAAATTTTTTACGGAGTGTCCTGTCATATTACAAAGCTCGTCTAACAGAATTTTTGATTTCTCGAGAAACTTGCTTGTGTAGTCTGGCGTGGTGATCGAAATCATGCCGTCTTCAAAAATTACACCTTTTTCTATCATGGCAATGTGCTTCATTAACTTTGCTTCTCGAGCGGTACCAGAATTGTTGTGGCATAAATTGTTCCTTACCATTTTAGCTTCATTTTCAATCCACTCCTTGGCTTCTTTGGCTTCTTTTGATAGTGTCTTTTCACTTTTTTCGCAGATTTCTTGAATTTGTTCTTGCGTGTTTTGTTTTCTATGCGTATTTGCCAATTTGCAAATGGTGCTTTCAAAATGTGAAAATGCAACGATTAAGCATGCCTGATAAAAAAGGTTTGGCAGTTCATCAGCTATGTCTAAACGCCTAAGTTCTGAATGTGAAATTGATAACTCAACATCTGGGTCGCCGTCAGAATTTTCCTTGGCGAAGTTCTTTATTTCATCGTATTGCTCCTTTTCCCATTTTTCCAATAATGATGGGTATAAGTAAAGCATGCGTTGAATGAATGATATTCGGTCTTGTGTCTGTGCTAAAAAGTTGTCACGAGAAGTAAAAGCCATAAGCGTTGGTTTTTATACGCCAGTGGCCCCAGTTTGGCAGGTAACATATAAAATGTGATGATACAAAAAGAAAAAGGCGCAGAGCCAATTTGTCACTCGTTCCACACTATAAAGGCTCTAGCATTGCCCAGTTTGTCGAAACGAGCAACGCCGAAAGCCCCACGCCAGTGTATATGTATATGTCCACATTATGCCGACAAATAAACAGTTTATCTGCCAACCTTTGTGGGGTGCATATATGATACACCTTGTGAGACGCTCTGCATTGCTTTGTTTTTTTGACAAACTTAATTGAGAACTGCTAGATTCTTATAGCGTCAAAACCAAAGCGCACAAATACGCCAAAATCCAAATGTATGTTCGTTCCACCCTCTGTCCCGATGGAGCTTTCGGTGTGAAAATGAACATCGCAAAAGTAATTAATTTTTATTAAATAAAGAAACCTTTGCTCGAAAATGTGAAAATGGTCAAGGACGTTGGGGATTGGACATGAGGGGGCGATGGAGGGTTGGTTTTAACGTTGATTTTGCAACTATTAACCGCAAAAAACCGCTTGTTAGCGCAATTATTACTACTTTTGCACTGAATATGGTGAAACTTGACCAAATACAAGAAACGATAAAACCGGAACTGGCGCGGCTCAACGCCATCATCGCCAGCACGCTGAAGAGCCAAAGCGCGCTCACCGACCACATTGTCACCGACTATCTGCGCACTAAGGGCAAGCAGATTCGCCCTGTGCTGGTGCTGCTGAGCGCAAGGCTGTTTGGCGGCATCAATGAGCGCGTGCTCAACGCTGGCGCCGCTATTGAGCTTCTGCACAATGCCTCGCTTATCCATGATGATGTGATTGACCAGAGCATGTCGCGCCGTGGACTGCCCACAGTGAACAGCGTGTGGGACAACCATGTGGCTGTGCTTGTGGGCGACTATTTTGTGAGTGGTGCTCTGGCGTGCGCCGTACGGGCCGATGATATGCGCGTGCTCAGCTCGCTCTCGAAGATGGGCGCCGACTTGGCGATGGGTGAAATTGACCAAATCGACAACGCGCGCAGCCGCGAAATCACTGAAGAGGTGTATATGACCATCATCAGCCGCAAGACGGCCTCGCTTTTCACCAGCTGTGTGGAGGTGGGCGGCATCACGGCTGGCGCCGATGCGCAGGCGCTCGTGAAACTGAAGCGTTATGCCGAGCTGTTGGGCCAGTGCTTTCAAATCAAGGACGACACTTTCGACTATTATCACGACCCAGCCGTGGGAAAGCCTACGGGCAACGACCTGCGCGAGGGGAAAATCACTTTGCCGCTCATCTATGCGCTCGGTAGAAAAGAGCTGCCAGATTGTGAGCAGATGAACAGGCTGGTGCATAAGCCAGAACTCAGTGATGGGGAAATCGACCGCCTGGTGGAGTTTGCCAAAGCCAGTGGCGGCATCGACTACGCGTTTCGCACGATGGAACGCCTTCGCACCGAAGCCGACGCGCTGCTTGCCGATTTTCAGCCGAGCCCTACGGTGGATGCTTTCAAGGCCATTTTCAGCTACATCATCACCCGTAACAAATAACTTCGGCGAATATTTAAAAGAATAAACGAAGGCGCGCATTTCACTAATCTTGCGCGCCTTCGTTCGTTTATTCTCCTTTTAAATATGCCTGCCCACTGCACATATTTGAGGGCAGTTATCTTCTGCCGTGCTTTTTCAGATACTGGATGAGCAAGGCAGGGCGGTCGGTCTGGATAAACTGTGCGTGCCGCTGAAGCAGCCATCCCCAGGAGCCTTCTGTGTCGCCGTCGATAGCGGCACGGTCGTCGTCATGTCCGCCGTTGAGCGATGGCCACAGGGCGTTGAGCCACACTTTCACACCGGCAGCGTCTACCTTTTTGAGCAGCCTTTCCACATTCGGCGTCACCTGCTTGAAGCAGCACTCTATGGCCACGGGGTGAATGGCTAAAAACTCGTCGAGCACCTGCTCCGCGCTGTCCACATCAAGTTTGACGATAGGCATAAAAATGGACTTGCTGATCACGTCGCCCTTCTCCTTCTGAATCTTTTCAAGCCGGCCTCCGCATTTGATCACGATTTGGTCGAGCATGCCAAGCCGCTGTGCCGTGGCATACACTTCATCGAAATAGTCGTAGCCCTTGTCCACGTTGATCAGCACTTTTCCTTTCAGCGCGGCAAACACCTCTTCCATAGTGGGCACTTGCACGGTGGTGACGCGGCCCATGCCGTTGCGCAGGCGCAGGCTCTTGATTTCAGCGAGTGTGAGGTTTTTCACCTCGCCCTTTCCGTTGGTGGTGCGGTCCACCTTCTTGTCGTGCATCAGCACCAGGTGCCCGTCTTTTGTCTTGTGCAGGTCGAGCTCCACCATGTCCACGCCCATTTTCACGCAGTTGAGCATGGCAGGGATAGAGTTTTCAGGTGCGTTACGCCAGTCGCCTCGGTGCGACACCACAAGCACGCGCTTCGCCTTAGGGTTGTGCAAGGCTTTGAGTGAAAGTTTCAGGTCACCGTCGGCGAAGACCAAGTTCACGCTCATCACCACTAACAGTAGTGCTGTAAAAATCCGTTTCATCTTAAATTGATATTACAAGTTCTTAATTTTTTTTACAAATATATCAAATAACCGCACCTTGGGCAAGAAAATCGCCCCCAAAAACGCCTATAAAATAAAAGTGCGCTTTTTCACAAAAGCACACCTCTATCATAACCAAAATTCAAGTATATAATCTTTGTTAGCCTTTCTCTTTGTGCCTCTCGCCACAAAAGCGGGTGTGGCACAAACTGTTGTCAATAGTATTTTAAAAGGAATAAGTTTATCTTCTATCTTTCACTCACAAAATTAATAAAGTTTTCTGAATACACAATCAAAAATAATGTAAACAAAAACTAATAAAAGCAAACGAAGTGGCAACAGGGGGCAATTTTACATTTTTTATCGCATTGTTAATTATTTTAAGGGTGCTTGGTCCAAAAAATCAGCAATTACCAGTTTGGACTTCCTTTATCGGAGCGTGGTAGCGACACCAGACTCGATAGTCTCGCCCAATCCCCCCCTTTAGCTTTCAGTGTGAATCAGTGTGAAGCTGTGTCCACTATGCGCAAAAAAAAGATTGTGCCATGCCCTCTCAGTGGCGCGGCACAATCGCTATTGTCGTTTTTCCGATAACTCACTATTAGCGAGTTAATATGCTGGCGCACTCGGCATAGCGCGCAAGCGCAGTCTTGCTTACTTTTGACGGAAATAAAGATTGATGGGGGTGCCCTTGAGGTCCCAACGCTCGCGAATCTGGTTCTCCAGATAGCGCTTGTAGGGGTCTTTTATCCACTGCGGTAGGTTGCAGAAGAACACAAACGATGGCACGCGAGCCTCTTTAAGCATGGTCACATACTTAATTTTCACCATCTTGCCTTTTGTGGCTGGCGGCGGATACGCGCCTATAATTTCTTGCATGGCATTGTTGAGCTGCGATGTGGGAATGATGCGCTTGCGGTTGTTATACACTTCTATGGCCTCTTCCAGCGCTTTGTAGATGCGCTGCTTGGTGAGCGCAGAGCCGAAAATGATGGGAAAGTCGGTGAACGGGGCAAACCGCTGGCGTATGGTGTCTTCCATATACTTGATGGCCTTCTGCGACTTTTCCTGTGCGATGTCCCACTTGTTGACCAGCACCACCAGGCCCTTGCGGTTCTTCTCAATGATGGAGAAGATGTTCACGTCCTGCGACTCGATGCCGCGTGTGGCGTCAATGATGAGGATGCACACGTCGCTGTATTCAATGGCGCGGATGCTGCGCAGCACCGAGTAGTATTCCACATCCTCGTTCACCTTGTTCTTCTTGCGGATGCCGGCGGTGTCGACCAGGTAGAAGTCGAACCCGAACTTGTTGTAGCGAGAGTAGATGCTGTCGCGCGTGGTGCCTGCAATGTCGGTGACGATGTTGCGCTTCTCGTCCATCAAGGCATTGACGAGCGATGATTTCCCGGCGTTCGGACGGCCCACGATGGCGAAGCGTGGCAAGTCGTCGTCGATGTTCTCCTCCTCTTTTTCGGGCATAAGGCGCACCACCTCGTCCAGGAGGTCGCCAGTGCCAGTGCCATTGATGGCGGATATGGAGAAAGGCTTGCCCAGTCCGAGCGAGTAGAATTCGCTCTCGAGGAATATGCTCTCGTTGTTGTCGTCTTTGTTGGTGACCAGCACCACTGGTTTCTTGCTGCGTCGCAGAATGGATGCCACATGGTCGTCGAGGTCGGTGACGCCATTTTTGATATCGACCATAAAGAGAATCACGTCGGCCTCTTCGATGGCGAGCGCCACTTGCTTATTGATTTCGTCTTCAAAGATGTCCTCGCTGTTCACTACCCAGCCGCCGGTGTCGACCACCGACATTTCTATGCCTCCCCATTCCGTTTTGCCATACTGGCGGTCGCGCGTGGTACCTGCGGTATCACTGACAATGGCCTTCCGGCTCTGCGTCAGACGGTTGAAAAGGGTGGACTTGCCGACATTGGGCCGTCCTACTATCGCTACTAAGTTTGCCATATTTCGTTCTGATTGTTGTTTTGTTATTGCCTATGGGCCTGTTGTCTATGGTACCTGTGGCGCCTATGGGTCGGCCTTGCCCGTCTCGCCGCTTACTGCGGATTGTATCCGAAGTTGTTGAGTTCGCGGTCTGAGTTGCGCCAGTCCTTGTCGACCTTGACAAAGATCTCCAGGAAGACCTTCTTTCCGAAGAACTTCTCCAGGTTCTTGCGCGCCTCGGTCGACACCTTCTTCAGGGCCACGCCCTGGTGCCCGATGATGATGCCCTTCTGCGAGTCGCGCTCCACATAGATCACCGCATTGATGCGGATGTGTGTGTCGTCCTCCTTGAATCGCTCCACGACCACCTCCACCGAGTAGGGTATCTCCTTGTCGTAGTAGCGGAGAATCTTCTCGCGTATGATCTCCGACACAAAGAACTTGGCCGGCTTGTCGGTGAGCTGGTCCTTGTCGAAGTAAGCAGGGCTCTCGGGCAGCAGCTCACGGATGCGCTTCATGAGCATGTCGATGCCAAACTTGTTCTTGGCCGAGATGGGCAGTATCTCAG
>DLLC01000021.1:0-34845 GCA_002476625.1 Porphyromonadaceae bacterium UBA7572
AAAAAAGAGTCATAATCGGTTTGTGATTATGACCCTCTTGTGATCCGCGTGGGGTTCGAACCCACGACCCCATCCTTAAAAGGGATGTGCTCTACCAGCTGAGCTAGCGAATCTCCGTAAAAGCGATGCAAAGGTATAGCTATTTTTTTATTTGTGCAAGCATTTCGCCGAAAAATGTGCATTTTCTGTAAATTTTTTGGGAAATGGACGCGCTTGGAGAGAATTTATGCGGTGTGGGCGTTAGGGGGGCGCTGATTGGATTCTTTTTTCTGATGAAAAATTACTTGCTGGCTCCTTAACGTGTGCGAGCTAAAGACGCTGGAGTATGTAGGGGCGTGGCACCAGCACTTTCATTTTCATATACTTCTTGATGTTACGGATAAATGCGGCGGCTCCTTCTTTGTTGTCGTAGGCCTGCGCCACCACGCAGTATTTCTTCTCCCGGTTGGTGTACACCACATAGCTGTCAAAATTTTCGTTTTTCTTGAGGCGGTCGCGGTAGCTGCGGGCATTGATGAGCTGGTCGAACTCTGCCACCACCACGCCATACTTTTTGGTGGCCTCATATTTGTCGTCCACCACATTGAAGTAGGAGCGCAGCAGCCTCACGCTGTCGCCGTCTATAATGTCAGTGGGTCGCATGCGCTCAGCTTGCTCTTGGTCGTAGAGTTCGCCCATCTTTTCGCGTGTGCGCTCTTTCGCCTTGTCGTAGGCGGCCTTATAGTTCTCTTCTGTGGTGTGGCATGCTGTGAGCACTAATGCCAGCATGATGATGTGTAATAAGCGTTTCATAACTTTGTTATAATGTTTTTTTGGGGGTTGGTGCGATGCCGGGTGGGGTCGCTAATCCAGTATTCTGCCGAAGCGGTGCTCTTTGTCGGGGGCGAGCTCTATCACTTGGCAGCCTTTTATGGCGCCTGCGTCGAGGGTGAGCGTGATGAGGGTGCGCACTTTTTGCCAGCCTTGTGTGCCAGCCGCACCGGGATTGATGGTGAGCACGGAGTAGTAGCGGTCTGGAATCACTTTCAGTATGTGACTGTGTCCGCACACTAAAATGTTGGGCCGCGAGATGACGAGCCGCTGCTTGATGCCGGGCGCATACCTGCCCGGATAGCCGCCGATGTGGGTGAGCACCACCTTTAGGCCTTCCACTTCAAATATTTCTGTCTGCTTGAAGCGGCGGCGTAGGTTCTGCCCGTCGGCATTACCCCACACGGCGCGCAGCACAGGCACCATGGCCTCAAGCCGGTCGATCACCTTTTCGTTGCCAATGTCGCCTGCGTGCCAAATTTCGTCGCAGTCTTTGAAATGCTCCTCATACCGGTCGTCCCAGTATGAGTGTGTGTCGCTGATGATGCCTATTTTCTTCATGTCACTTTTTGCTGTTTTCTGCTTTTGGATCGCTTTTTTTAGTGTTCTGGCTGGCGCTGCGAGAGGCACGCTTCACAGATCGCTTCACCTCGGCATCGGCTTCGTCGGTGTCGGGAGCGACCTCTTTCGGTGCAGGCTTCGCTTCAGGGGCTTTCTGCTGTGGCTGCGGATTGGCTGGCACATAAGGCACGCCCATGCGCTTGGCCTTTTCGCGGTCGCGTTTCTCTTGCAGCTTGCGTTTTTCCTTTTCGCGCTTCTCACGCAGCTTTTGCTTCTCTTTCTCACGCTTTTCGCGTTCCTTCAGCATCTTCTTCTCGCGCTTGGCCTTCTCCTTCTCGCGCTTGGCTTGCTCGCGTGATTTCTTCTCGGCCTTTTCGTTTTCGCGCTCAATCTGCTTTTCGCTCTTCGTCTGGCTTGCTTTCAGGCGCTCCGCCTCCGCTTTTTGCTTCTCCTTTTCTTTTGCCTCGGCACGTAGGCGCTCTGCCTCCGCCTCTTCTTCCATGATTTTCTTTTCACGATCCGCCTGGCGGATGGAGTCTTGCATAGCCTGCATGCGGCGCAGGTCGTCGGCAAACGGCTGGAAATTGGTGGAGAGCACCATGAACTCCGTGCGGCGGTTTACCTGATCGGCTGCCGCCTGGTTGGCTTTCGACAGCGTGTCCACGTAAGTTGCGCTGAGCGTGTCGCCAATGGCAAACTGTGGATAGAGGTGGTGAATGCGCTTGGTCACCACCTTCGGGCGGCTCTTGCCATAGCCTTGAGGCTTCAGTCGGGTGGAGTCGATGCCGTGTGCAATCAGGTAGTTCACCACCGACTGCGCGCGCCTCTGGCTCAGTTTCATATTGTAGGCATCGGTGCCCACACGGTCGGTGTGTGCCGCCATTTCAATCGTGACATACGGATTCTCCACCAGTGCGGTGACCATGGAGTCGAGCGCAGCCTTTGACTCGGGGCGCAGCGTGGCTTTGTCGAAATCGTAGAATATATTCTCAATCACCTGAGGCTTGTGCATGGCCGCCAACACGAAATTCACGGAATATTCGGTGTCTTCCTCTGCCATCTCGCTCTCAAATTCCTGCCGACTGTTGAGGTAGCCACTTGCTCCAGCCATCATCACATAGCGCACGCCGCGCTGCAAGTCGAAGCGGAAGCTGCCGTCGGCACCAGCCGCAGCCTTCTGCACGCTGCCGTCATCGCCCACGATGCGGATTACGGCGCCAGTCACGGGTTCCTCGTCCTTGTCCACCACGAAGCCTGAAATCCACACTTTCAGGTCGGGCTTCTCAAAACTGTAGATGTGGTCGTAGCCACGTCCGTCTTTGCGGTTGCTGCTGAAATAGCCGCTTTCACCCTTGCCGAAGGTGATGCCGAAGTCGTCGTCGCTTGAGTTCATGGGGCTGCCCATGTTCTCAATGAACCATCGCCCGGAGGGCTGCAGCGTGGCTCGGAATATGTCGAGGCCGCCAAATCCGGCATGGCCGTCGCTTGAGAAATAGAGAATGCTGTCGGTGCGGCAGTAGGGGAAACGCTCATTGCCGGGCGTGTTGATTTGGTCGCCAAGGTTTTCGAGCGTGCCGCGGCGGTCCTTCAAGTTGATGCGCCAGAGGTCGAGTTTGCCTTGCCCGCCTGGCATATCGCTTGTGAAGTAGAGGTAGCGTCCGTCGGGACTTACGGCAGGGTCGCCGTAGCTCGACAGCGTGTCGGCTGTGATTTCAAGTTTTACAGGTGCGCTCCATTTCGCCTCGGAGCGTGTGGAGGTGTAGATTTCTACCGGCGATGGCGCTTCTGCCTTCCTGACCACTTTTGCCAGATACATGGTGCCGCCGTCGGGGCTGAATGCTGTGCACCCCTCGTCGAATTCAGTGTTGAGCTCGCCCTCTGCCAGCTCCGGCTTTTGCCACTTGCCCTTGTCGCTGAGTTTCGACACAAAGATGTCGGAGTTCTTAGTGCCGGTAATCTCGCTTTTCTCTGTGCCAGTGGCCTTCTCGTTGCTTGATGTCCAGTAGAGCTGGTCGGCGTTCACATCAAGGAACATGGGGCAGAAGTCGGCTCGGCGCGAATTGAAGAACTTGGCGTTCTTCACCACATAGCGTGAGCCTTGCTCCTTCCACCGCGGAGCCATTTGACAAGCCCTGATGCCCTGCCTTGCCTCCCAGCTGTCGGGCACGAGCTGCAAATACGCTTTGTAGCCAGCGATGGCCTCTTTCCAGTTGCCCAGCATGTGCTGTGCTTGCGCCAGGTAGAGAAGCTGGGTGCTGTCGGGGTATTCGTAGCGGATGGCGTTCTGAAACGCAGCCGCGGCACGGCTGCGTTGGTTTAGGCGCATGTAGCATAGGCCGAGCTTATATGCCACTTCGCCACGGATCCACCGCTCATCTTTCTTGTTGTGCTTGTTGTATAGTTTGCGGTAAATCTTCTCGGCGCCAAAATATTCGCCGCGGTCGTATGCCTCGTCAGCGTCGCGCATCTTGGCTGTGCGGCAACCAGTAAGCCCCACCGCCATAGCTCCGATTAGAGCCGCTACCGCAAAGTATATAATTTTTTTCATCAGTCAGTCGTAATAAAAAATTTGGACGCATGCGTCACATCGCTTGCTCCACGCATGTGGGCACACCCTAATTATAAAATTAACGCTGATAGCGTCCGTTTATTGCACATTAGCTAAATAAACCGTGAAACGAGGTGCGTATTCACCTTTTTATTACGCAAAAGCGGTGAAAATTTGGCGTATATGTCATTTTTATTTGGCAAAAGTGTCAATTTATACGGCAAATATGGTATATTTGTGGGTATGAAAATCCAATACGCAAGCGATATTCATCTCGAATTCCCCGACAACTCCAAGTGGCTGAGCGAAAATCCACTTGATGTGGTGGGTGATATCCTCGTGCTTTCGGGCGATATGCTCATCTTTGGCAACGAGCGTCTGGAGGCGCACCCGTTTATCGACTGGTGCTCGTCAAACTACCGTCACACATTCCTTGTGCCTGGCAACCACGAGTACTATAATGGCACCGACATTACCCGCACACTGAGCGACTTCTATTTTCCCATCCGCGAAAATGTGGCGTACTGCAACAATCACAGCGAGGTGGTGGATGATGTGGAGCTGTTTTTCACCACACTTTGGACACGCGTGTCGCCTGTAAGCGAGATGACCGTGCAGCAGTCGATGACCGACTGCTACCGCATTCGTAACGGACACCGCTTTCTGCTTGCCCGCGACTATAAAAAGCTCCATGAGCTTTGCACCCACTGGCTCACAGGCGCGCTTGCTGGTTCCAAGACATCGAAAAAGGTGGTGGTCAGCCACCATTGCCCCATATTGGCGGAAGACCCGGCCTACAAGGCCAACGGGCTTTCGGAGGCATTCGTTGTGCCTATGGAGAATTATATTATGGGCAGCGTCATCGATCACTGGGTGTTTGGCCACACGCACTACAATGGTGCCAACGGTATGAAGGTGGGCGGCACCACCATGCACACCAATCAGGTGGGCTATGTGAAAGACGGCGTTTGCAAAGGTTTCGACCCTGCGGCCATGTTTGAAGTGTGACATTGTCCACACAGTTTTTTATTCAGTAATTATGGACGAGCCCACCACACAGCCCACTCGCACCTACCACTCCATCGACTTACTGAAAGTGGTGGCAGCCCTGCTGGTGGTGGCGATTCACGCACGGCCCTTTGAGGGAAGAGCTTATCCGTTGTATATCAGCCTCTTTTCCAGAATGGCAGTGCCCGTGTTTTTTGTGGTGAGCGCATTTTTCTTTTTCAGAAAGAAGCCCGGTGCGCCACAGTTGAAGCATTATATCGGCCGTATGGGCTGTCTCTACGCGTTCTGGTTTGTGGTGGAGGCGTATTTCACTATCGACAGCGCGTTCTTCTCCCATGAAGATTGGGGCTTCGGCAAGTCGCTTGCCATATTCATTCGAGGGTTCTTCCTCAACTCCACCTTTTCGGGTTCATGGTTCGTGATGGCATTGATGATAGGCATACCTATAACCTACTGGCTGAGCAAGCGCATCAGTGCATGGGCTGTTGTGGCGATAGGGGCAGCCGTGTATGTGGCAATTGTGGCCACCACCAACTATTACGCCTATCTTCCTGCTGGCTTGCGCCATGCCACAGATGTGGCATTTAAAATAGTGGGGCTATACCACAACAGTTTCTTCGCCTCACTCGTGTTCTGCGCCGTGGGCAAACTCATCGCCGACCACGAGCCACAAATCGCCCGGTGGAGCAGTAAAGCCACCACTGTGGCATTGGTCGTGTGCATGCTTGGCTCATGGATGGAGGTGGCAGGGCACAAGGCACGCTTCGACGACTGCTACCTTATGCTTATGCCCACATCGGCAGCCATTGTGATATGGGTGCTTCGCCACGAGGTGGACTGGAATGTGCCGTACCGCCTTTTACGAAATTTCAGCACCATCACCTATTTCTCGCATTTCATTTTCGTGTGGTTTCTTGTGGGCAAAGGCTATTTTTCGCCGATTGCCACTTATTTTGTGATAGTGGCGTTGTGTGTCGCGGCCACGCTACTTATGACCCGCCTCTCTCATTGCTTCCGCATCATCACCTACGGCTACTGACCGCTAAAACAATGGCGACTCCCGCAATATTGCGGGAGTCGCCATTGTTTTTTCTGCGTATAATGTGCCGCTTACTTTAGCTTTGCCAGGGCGGAGGCTATTCGAGTGGTGGCTTCCACGATGTTTTCGTCGCTGGTGGCGTAGCTCATGCGGATATGGCCTGGGCAAGAGAACGCGTCGCCGCTCACCGTAGCCACATGTGCCTCATTCAGTAAGTACATCGCCAAATCGCCCGCATCGTTAATCTTTATATCACCGCATTTCTTTCCAAAAAATGAAGTGACACCGGGAAACACGTAGAAAGCCCCGTCGGGCACATTCACGTCGAGCCCTGGAATGGCGCGAAGGCGGCTCACGATAAGGTCGCGGCGACGCTCAAATGCCTTGCGCATATCCTCCACGCACTGCTGCGAGCCAGTGTAGGCGGCCTCGGCAGCCTTTTGCGCAATAGAGGAGGCTCCACTGGTGTACTGCCCTTGGAGCTTGCTGATGGCCTTTGCCAGCCACAATGGCGCAGCCACATATCCAATGCGCCAGCCCGTCATGGCGTAGGCCTTCGACACGCCATTGATGACGCACACCCGGCCGCTCAGCTCCTCGCATCGGGCGATGGAAAAGTTGCCGCCTATGTAATTGATGTGCTCGTAAATTTCATCGGCGAGTACCATCACCTGTGGGTGCTTGCCCAGCACAGCCGCCAGTGCACGAAGTTCGGCTTCGCTATACACGCTGCCAGTAGGGTTGCTCGGCGAGCACAGAATCACGAGTTTCGTTTTAGGCGTGATGGCAGCGTCAAGCTGCTCGGGTGTCACCTTAAAGTCCTGTGCCATAGTAGTGGGCACTTCCACGCTCTTGCCGCCAGCCAGAATCACCATCTGAATGTAGCTCACCCACGCAGGAGTGGGAATCACCACTTCGTCGCCAGGGTTCACGAGGCACATTACCACATTCGTGAGCTCGTGCTTGGCGCCGTTGCCTACCACAATTTGCTCGGGGGCAAAGTCGAGTCCGTTCTCATTTTTCAGTTTTTGGCTGATGGCCTTGCGGAGCGAGAGATAGCCTGGTACGGGAGTGTAGAAACTGAAATCGTGGTCGATAGCCTGTTTGGCGGCTTCCTTGATGTGGTCAGGGGTAGCGAAATCCGGCTCGCCCACCGAAAGATTTATCACATCCACACCTTGAGCTTTAAGCTCCTGACTTTTTTGCGACATTGCCAATGTGGCAGAGGGAGAGAGCGCCTGAATGCGATCCGAAACCAAATTACTCATATTCGATGACTTAAATTTTAATGATATATTCTAAATACAAAATACGTTTGCATAGCTAACGTGCCACGTGTGCTTGTCACGACTGGCTCACCACAAAATTACACTTTTTTTCGCCCGCTGCAAACATTTTAAGTGGTTAGATTTTTTTGTAACTTTGTAGGCGTGTGGTTTACAGCGCAAAACCCGACAAGGGCCTTTTTCTCATGCCACACAACAGATGAAGCCACGCGCGCTTCAATAAAACTTTTGAGATATATGGAATTACTGACGGCAGAGCAGGTCAAGGCCAAAGAAGTGGAGATTCTTGATTACATAGTGGGCGTGTGCCAGAAGCACGGCTTGCGTTACTATTTGAGTTATGGGTCGCTGTTGGGGGCAGTGCGGCACAAGGGATTTATCCCATGGGACGACGACATCGACATATCGATGCCGCGCGCCGACTATGAGCGTCTGCTAAAGGTGATGCTCCGCACTCCCGACCACAGATTCGTGGCACTCACTCCTAAGGCCAACGGCTACCCCTACCACTATGCGAAGGTGGTGGACCTGTCCACAAGGCTGGTGGAGGAGAGCCTTGACGACTTTGCCGGCAATGGACTCTGGGTGGATATTTTCCCCCTCGACGGTGTGAACACCACTGCTCCGACACTACAGAAAAGACTGGCCAAATATTTCAACTCCTGCCGTGCGTCGGCCTCATTCAAGCACTGCCCACCGGGCAACAAGCCTTGGAAATGGCGTGTGTGTAAATGGGTCGGGACACACAATTTCGCACACTTGGTGACCTTGTGCAGCCGCATAACGCCATTTGACGGCGCAAAATATGTGGCGCACATGCCCACTGCCATCCAATACATTTTCCCTCGCCGTATCTTCGACAAGGTGGTGGAGATGGAATTTGAGGGCAAGCGCTACACCGCCCCTGCCGCCTACGATGAATATCTCACCATACTCTATGCCGACTATATGCAGATTCCGCCAGAGAGTCAGCGCATCAGCCACTGCGTGAAAGCCACAAATGTAGCTATTTAGGCGGAATAACGCATTGAATCCTCGACATGGACATGGCCGTGGGGCATTAAGGAGGCTTCAGCACCGCAGGGTATGGGATATTTTTTGTAACTTTGTTTTTTGGAAAAAATTAAATCTCTTGAACTATGCAAGCTATCATTCTTGCCGCCGGCATGGGCAAGCGCCTCGGCGAATACACAAAGTGTAACACAAAGTGCATGGTGGAGGTGAACGGCACAAAACTCATCGACCGCACCCTCGACCAGCTTTCGCGTCTTGGCCTCTCGCGTGTGGTGATTGTCGTGGGCTATGAGGGACAGAAGTTGATGGACTATTTAGGCCATGAGCACCGTGGACTGAAAATAGAGTATGTGAACAATCCCGTATATGAGCGGACCAACAATATCTACTCTCTCGCACTGGCGAAAGAACAGCTGCAGGCCGACGACACGCTGCTGATTGAGAGTGACCTGATATTCGACGAGTCGATGCTGTCGATGCTGATCGAAAATCCTTTCCCCAACCTTGCTCTCGTGGCGAAGTACGAGACTTGGATGGACGGAACAATGGTGTGTGTAGACGACGACAACAATATTGTGAACTTTGTGACCAAGGCTGCGTTCAATTACCACAATGTGGAGCAGTACTACAAGACGGTGAACATCTACAAGTTCTCTAAGGAGTTCTCCCGAACGAAGTATGTTCCGTTTCTCGAGGCTTACTGCAAGGCTGTGGGCAACAATGAATACTATGAGAATGTGCTCCGCATTATCTCTTTCCTCAACAGTCAAGACCTGAAGGCACTGCCGATAGGAAATGAGAAGTGGTATGAAATCGACGACAAGCAAGACCTCGACATCGCTGAGGCCCTCTTCGCCGACGAGAAGGACATTCTCCGTAAGTATTATGGCCGTTTTGGCGGGTTCTGGCGGTTTCCGAAGATGCTCGACTTCTGCTATTTGGTGAACCCGTATTTCAACGAGTCGCGCATCATCGACGAGATGGAGGCCAACTTCCGCACGCTCGTGGCGGAATACCCCTCGGGCATGAAGGTGAACACACTGCTGGCCAGCAAGTGCTGGGGCGTGAAAGAGGACTATATCATCCCTGGCAATGGCGCGGCCGAGCTTATCAAGACATTGATGGAAATGCTGCCCGGCACGCTCGGTGTGACGCGCCCCACCTTTGAGGAATACCCCAACAGACGCGACAAGTCAAGCTTGGTGACGTTTGTGCCTCAAAATGCCGACTATCGCTACTCTGCCGACGATTTGGTGACTTTCTTCGGACAGAACCATGCCGACAACCTTGTGCTTATCAACCCCGACAACCCCTCGGGCAATTTCATACCCAAAGACGATGTAATCCGGCTGGCCGACTGGTGCGAGACGGTGGGCACGCGTCTGATTGTGGACGAGAGCTTCGTTGACTTCAGCGAGGGCTATCTTCACAACACGCTCCTGCACGATCACATTCTTGAGGCTCATCCCCACATGATGGTGATGAAAAGCATCTCGAAGAGCTATGGCGTGCCAGGGCTTCGCTTGGGCATCCTTTGCTCTGCCGACACCGCCATCATCAGCCGCTTGAAGAAGGAGGTGAGCATCTGGAACATCAATTCCTTTGCCGAATTCTTTATGCAGATATTCACGAAATACGACAAGGAGTATATGAAGGCATGCGACAGGTTCATAGCCGAGCGGCGCGACTTTGAAGACCGCCTGCGCGAGGTGAAATTTTTGCGTGTGATGCCTTCCCAGGCCAATTATTTCCTGTGCGAGATTCTGCCGCCATACAATGCCACAGCACTGGTGCTGAAGATGCTCAAGCGATATAATATCCTCACGCGTGACTGCTCCACCAAAGAAGGATTTGACGGCAGGCAGTATATGCGCATAGCTGTGCGCAACCATACCGACAACGCACGCCTCATAGCAGCCTTTAAAGAGATAGAGAAAGGGACACAAGAATGAGAATATGTATCTGTGGCGGTGGGGCGCTTGGGCATGTGTGCGCTGGCGTACTCTCCACGCATAAAGGCGTGGAGGTGAATATGCTTTCAGGAAAGCCAGAGCGGTGGTGTCACGACATAAAAGTGACCGATATAAATGGGAAAGTGTATAACGGTCGAATAGCTAAAGCCTCGGCCGATCCCGCCGAGGTGGTGGCGGGCTGCGATATCGTGTTGCTGTGTTTGCCTGGTTTCATAATTGCCAGCACCCTTGAGCGCATTAAGCCCTTTGTGGGTGAGGCTGTGGTCGGATCCATTGTGTCGAGCACGGGCTTCTTTTTTGAGGCACACCGCATTTTGGGCACTGGAGCCCGCCTGTTCGGCTTTCAGCGCACACCATTTATCGCCAGGGTGGAGCAGTATGGAAGTTCTGCCCACCTGCTTGGATACAAGCCAAAGGTGTATGTGGCAGTGGAGAATGTGTCTGCACGCGAGCAGTTCCGTCTGCTGGTGCAGCGCCTCTGGCTCACGCCCACGCAGCTGCTCGACAACTTCTACCAGGCTGCGCTCACCAACAGCAACCCCATTCTCCACACCGGCAGGCTCTACACCATGTTCTGCGGAAGGGAGAATGAAGTCTTCGACCACAATATCCTCTTCTACAAGGAGTGGACCGACGAGGCCTCGCAAATGCTCATAGATATGGATGCAGAATTCTTTACCCTGCTCCACCATCTGGGGGTGGGCGGAATCCCCACGCTGCTCGACTATTATGAGAGCCACGACGCTGCGTCGCTGACAAAGAAAATATCAGGAATCACAGCCTTTCAGACCATCCTGTCGCCTATGAAAGAGGTCAATGGCGGATGGATTGTGGATTTTGGTAGCCGCTACTTCACAGAGGATTTCCCTTACGGGCTGGCGTTTATTAAGCGCCTTTGCGACGCACACTCTTTAGCCGCCCCACACATCGACAGGGTGATGGCCTGGGGGATGGCGCAGATTTCTGACCATAAAGCAGAGCAGAGATGATGAAGGTGTCGATACTGGTGCCAGTCTATGGCGTGGAAAAATACATTGAGAAGTGCGCAGTGTCGCTTTTCGAGCAGTCGTATGACAATATTGAATACATATTTGTGGACGACTGCTCTCCCGACCACAGCATAGCGGTGCTGCGTGCCGCAATGGCGCGCTACCCGCATCGGCAAGGGCAGGTGCGCATCATCAGCCACAGCACAAACCGTGGCCTTGGTGCTGCACGGCACACCGCCACCGAGGCTGCCACCGGTGAACTGGTGATGCACGTGGACAGCGACGACTACCTTATGCCACAGGCTGTGGAGCTTCTGTGCCGGAAAATGGAAGAGACCCGCGCTGATGTGGTGGATGGTGGATATGTGACGGTGACTGGCGGTGTGGAGAGCGCCGTCATCAAGCCTTTCCATGGCAAGAAGGAGACGTATTTGAAATTGATGCTTTGCCAGAACATTGTGTTTAACCGAATTTGGGGCCGTCTCTATCGCCGCGCTCTTTTCACTGCAGGTGGCATCAACTCCGTGGAGGGTATCAATTATGGCGAGGACTATGTGGTGGTGCCACGGCTCGTTCTTGAAGCGCGCAGGGCATATGTTGATGAGGCAGTGTATGCCTATCGCGACGACAACGCTTCATCATACACGCACAGCATCAACGAGAAGCACAACCGCTCGCTTTACCGCGCACATGCCATTGTGAATGATTATTTCTCTGCTCACGATCTTCGTGGCACCTACCGCACGGCACTGCAAATGGCTTTGCTCGCCATGGTGCGCCACGCACGCCGCTACGAGGGCGATTTTCACAACCTTGATGAACTATGCCCGATTAAAGTGAAAGGACTGATACCAAGGATGTGTGGCGCCATATTGCGCTCACGCCACATCCCATTCTCCGTGGCCAACACCATTTACCTCACCGTTCGCCGTCTGTACAAAGAGTGCCTGCTGCACGTGTAGTGCCGCAAAGCCCCGTGCGGTGAACGAAAGGTCAATCAGTAAATTTCTTTACACATTCTTCTTCTTTAGGTAGGCGAGACACTCGTTGAGGATTTCTGGCTTGAAAAGTCTCATCGTGCCCACATAAAGCGCAGCGGCTATCGCTATGCGTGCAATCAGCACCACCACTCGGCTTGAAATCCAGCAGGTGCAGAGGTAGGTGGCCGCCATCACGCATGCCGAAATGAGCAGAAATGGCATCACATCGAGCAAGGTGTGGCGCAGTCGTAGTCCGATCAGCCGCCTTGCCACAGCCTGCCATGCCAGCAGCCACAGAATGATGAATGCGGAATAGGCCATCACCATCACTGTGAGCCCCAAAGGCTTAAACATGAAAATTATCACCACCTGAAGCACGATTTGAGCCACATTGCACCACAGGTAAAGATCACTCCTTCCGCTGCTGATGGCCAAATTCTGATACATCGTGTAGAAGGGCACAAACGCCCCCGACACACACAGAATGCGCAGCAGCGGCACGCTGCCCACCCATTCATCGCCTATTGTGCACAGGATAAACTCCTCTGCCACCAGTGCGAGGCCAAACATGAGCGGGAACGACATGAATGCGGTGAAGCGCATCATCTTCCTGTACACGCGGCAGCGGCGCTCGCGCTCATCGCCAGCGGCCACAAGCACCGTCTGCACCACTTGCCATAGCGTGTTGGCCACGAAAGAGTTGGCCATAGTGTTCCACTTATAGGCTTGTGTAAAATTTCCCACCTGCTTAATGGAGAAATAGCGTCCGAAAATGAATGTGAGAATGTTGCTGCTCAGTGTGTTGATGATATTGGTGAAGAGGATTTTCACGCTGAAGCCAAACATGCGCCGAACCGGGCCGAAGTCAATGTTTAGCGTAGGCCGCCATTTCACCACATAGTAGCGGCCAATGTTGAGAATGGTGATGTAGATGATTTGCTGCCACGCCAGGCTCCAGTAGGAATAGCCGTGAAAGGCAAGTGTGATTCCCGATACGCCCGACAGTGCCAGTGCCAGGCAGTTGATCAGCGCCTGCTGGCGGTTCATCAGGTTCTTGTTCATATAGGCGGCATGGGCAATGCCGAACGAGGAAATCACAAACCCCAAGAACACAAATCTTGACAGGCTCACCAGTGCAGGCTGGTGAAAGAAACTGGCGATGAGTGGCGCGCAGCAGAACAGCACGCCATAAATAATGACGCTGGCAATGATATTGAACCAGAACACCGAGTTGTAGTCGCGCGCCGTGGGATTTTTCAGATTGATAAGCGCTTGTGTGAAGCCACTGCTCTGCAGGTTGCCGGCAATGAGCGTGAAAATGGTGAGCACCCCCACCAGGCCATATTCGCCAGGGGTGAGCAGTCGGCCCAGGAATATGCCTATAAGCAGGTTCAGCACCTGCATGGTGCCATTGTTCATAGCGCTCCAAAACAGGTTCTTTGCAGTTTTGTCTTTCAGAGAGTCTGCCATAGTTCATCGCATTGCAGGGCCAGCCACATGGCCGCCCACACTGCAAAGTTACAAAAAAATACCGGAGCACACACTCAGACTGTGATTTGTGGGGAAATGTTTGTGACCTTTTCCCATCAGTGGCTACTGATGGCGTGGTCTGCGGCAACTGGACACCTTGGGCTGACGCAGCTAACACCACTTATTTTACTACTGTGCGTTCCTCTGCTGCCGAGTCGCCATCGCTTCATAGGCAGTGGTGTGGTTTTTTAGAGCTGAAAAATAAACTGTAAAAAAATAGTTCCGCGGTTAATTATTCTTTTAAAAGCTAATATCCTATATTAATGTTTTGTGGTATTCTGAAATATTAGTAATTTTGCATCGTGGTTATTAAATTTAGAATTAACGATGAAAAAAGCTACAGAATGTGTACAAGCCGGCTGGACGCCATCGAATGGCGAGCCACGCGAATTGCCAATTTACCAGTCCACAACCTTTAAATACAGCAGCTCAGAGCAGATGGCGCGCCTGTTCGACCTGAAGGACACGGGCTACTTCTACTCTCGCCTCCAGAACCCCACCTGTGATGCCGTGGCGGCTAAAATAGCCGCGCTGGAGGGCGGCGGCTCGGCCATGCTCACCTCAAGCGGGCAGGCTGCCATATTCTACGCGGTGTTTAATATATGCGAGGCAGGCGGACATATCCTGTCGGCGTGCAACATTTATGGCGGTGCCTACAACCTGTTTGGCGTGACCATGAAGAAGATGGGTGTGGAATGTACCTTTTTCGACCCCGACCTACTCTCCGACGACGAGGTGCGAGCGTTGATCCAGCCCAACACCAAACTGATTTACGGCGAAACTATTTCTAACCCCGGTGGTGCGGTGTTCGATATTGAGCGCTTTGCCAAAATAGCCCACGAGGCGGGTGTGCCGCTCATCGTGGACAATACGTTTGCCACGCCTATTAATTGCCGCCCGATAGAGTGGGGCGCCGACATCGTGGTGCACTCCACCACCAAATATATGGACGGCCATGCCTCATGCGTGGGTGGAGCCATCGTGGACAGCGGACGCTTCAACTGGCTGGCGCATGCCCAGAAGTTTCCCGGCCTGTGCACGCCCGACGAGAGCTATCACGGGCTGACCTATGCGAAGGACTTCGGCAAAAACGCCTACATCACCAAGGCCACCGCCCAGCTGATGCGCGACCTCGGCAGCACCCAGAGTCCACAAGACGCCTATATTCTCAACATAGGTTTGGAGAGCCTACATGTGCGCATGCGTCAGCATTGCCGCAATGCGCTCGCGGTGGCCCAGTGGCTGGAGACACGGCCAGAGGTGGGCTGGGTGAATTTCGCGGGGCTTCCGTCGAGCAAGTACCACGACCTCTATCAGAAATACTTGCCGAATGGGGGCTGTGGCGTGATTTCGTTTGGCTTGAAAGGCACGCGGGAAGATGCCGTCAAGTTTATGGACTCGCTTAAATTAGTGAGCATAGTGACCCACGTGGCCGACGCAAAGACCTGCGTGCTCAATCCTGCCAGCCACACTCACCGCCAGCTCACCGACGAGCAGCTGCGCAAGGCGGGCATTGCGCCCGACCTTATCCGCCTGTCGGTTGGCCTTGAAGACTCAGCCGACATCATAGCCGATCTCACACAGGCTCTACAAAAAATAAAGGAATAAAAGCCTTTGAAAAAACTTCTTGAAATTTCAAGGTTCTCATCATAGCCAGCAAAAAAGGAAGGATAACTTGAGCATCACTTGGCGCTCAAGTTATTTTTATTTTAAAATTACAAATTCTTCAATTACAGCAGGAATTTCCCAAAAGTAAGTTTGCATATATCAATAAAAATTACGAATTTTGAAAAATATATGCGAGCATGCTGCATCTCCGTTTGCAACGCAAGCAAAAAGCACTCTTAAATCTGCACAGAGTTTTGAGAATTCATTCTATTTTTTATATCAAACAATTCAACTATTTATGAGAAAAAATCTACGTAACGTATTGTCGGCGTTGGCATTGAGCTTAATGCCAATGCTGGCATTCTCGGCTGTTCACTATGTGAAGGCCGACGGCACTGGCGACGGATCGTCGTGGGCCAATGCCACAACGCTCCAGGCTGCTATCGACGCGGCCCAGTCGGGCGATGAAGTTTGGGTGGCTCGTGGCGACTACAAGCCCGAGACATTGATTAAATCCAGTAAAAAAACCTCCAAGGCCTTCATTCTGAAGGATGGCGTGTCGCTCTATGGTGGCTTCGCCGGCACCGAGACGAGCAAGGACCAGCGCGCAATGACTGAGGTCACCGGCCAGGAGATAAAGGTGTGCAGCAACTTGTCGGTGCTGAATGCCGATGATGATGTGACCGACGTGTGGACCCGCGCTATTGAGTCGGGCTCTTCGTCGCGCTACACTTGGCAAATGGAAACCAGCAGCACGGGCCAATGGGTGACCGGCACTCGCAACAACTCCACTCACGTGCTGTATTGCGGAAGCGAGTTCACGCAAAAAACCGTAATCGACGGCTTCACGCTCAAAGGTGGCAATGCCAATATTTGGAACGTGAAGGCACATGGCGGCGCTGTTTATGCCATTGGCGATGTGCACATTAGCCATTGCCGTATTCTTGAGAACTCGGCCTACTTCACCGCAGAGTCGTCGACCGACAGCAACAGCTACGGTGGCGCCGTGTATCTCGACGCTAAGGGCAAAGGCTCTATCACCGACTGCTACTTTGAGTCGGCTTACTGCCACTCCAGCTATGGCAATGGCGTGGGCGGCGCCGTGTGTGTGAAGAACGGCACTGTGAGCAACTGCTACTTCAAGAATTGCGTGGCCAGCGACTATGCTGGCGCCGTGTATGCACAAGGCGGCAGCAAGGTGACCGACTGTGTGGCAGAGGACTGCTACGGTGGCACCGCAGGAGCTTTCTATGTCGATGCCACTTCTTCAGTCGAAGACTGCACTGCTGTTTCATGCCGTGGTATCAATGGCGGAGGCTTCGTGCTTCTTGGCTCTGCGCTTCACTGTGCCGCGCTCAACTGCTATGCCGATGCCCCTGAGTATGCTTCTGTTGGCGGTGGTAAAGGTGGTGGCTTCTATGTGGCTAAAGGCTCGATGCTTGGCTGCGTGGCAAGTAACAACCAGTCGTATGCCGGCGGTGGCGTGTTTGTGGCAGAAGGAAAGGTCGTGAACACCACAGCCGTGTTCAATGTGCTCCGCAACGGCACCACAAAGAACAATATTGACGGTGCCGAGGGTTTTGCTTCATCGGTGTTCAACACTATTTATGACACCAACGTGGCACGCAGCAACTTTGAGAACCCTGCCGCCTTTGACGGCCGCGCCACCACTGCAGCCGACTCTCTGAAGCTCCTCACCACTGAGCTCTCGCTTAAGAAAGGCAGTGAGTTTATTGATGCCGGCACGCTCACAGAAGGCTTCACTGAAAGTGAGGACTTCGACGGCAACCCCCGTGTGGTGGGCAAGTCTATCGACGTGGGCGCCTACGAGTACCAGGGCGGTCAGGAAGCCACTCCAAACATTGTGATTAACTTCACAGAAGGCACCAAGGCCGCAAAAATCGGTATGGGCGGTGTCACTGGCTATGAATTCCAGGTTGACTGGGGCGATGGCGAACTCGTGACTTACGACAAGGCCACCTACTACTCTCACACAGTAACTGGTAACCAAGTGAAGGTGTATGGCGATGAAGTGCGTGTGCTCTACGCCAACGACCAAAACGTGGCATCAATCGATGTGGCAAACACACCATTGCTCCAAACCTTGCAGGCGCAGAACAACCAGCTCACATCCCTTAATATTACCAGCAATCCTCTGCTTACCGGCGTGTATGTGACTGGCAATAAAATCTCATCTATCGACTTGAGCAAAAATGAGAAATTGCGTGTGATTGATATCAGCGACAATGCCCTTGAGGGCAATCTCGACTGCTCCGCTATCACAGCACTCTCTAAAGTGGACTGCTCTGGCAACAAGCTCTCTGCGCTCACCCTGCCACATCACTCCACTGTGTATCAGGTGCTCTGCGACGACAACCAGCTCACCACGCTCGATCTTTCTGGCCTCACTGGCATGAACGAGGTGTCGTGCCATGGCAACAAGCTCGCCGCGCTCAACCTCGACGGCCTTACCTCGCTTGAAGAAGTGTATGCCTACGACAACGAAATCAGCTCTTTCAGCGCTGAGGGATGTAAGAGCCTCAAGACGCTGAACTTGGCTAACAACAAGCTCTCCAGCATCAACATCGAGAAGCTCACTGCGCTCGAAGGCCTCTATCTTTACGACAACAGCCTCACTGCGCTCGATATCACCAAGAATCCTGCCATCCGCTGGATCAATATCGATAACAACCAGATTGCTGAGCTCAACACCAGCGCGCAAACTAACCTCACGCTGCTCTATGCCGATAACAATCAGCTTTCAAGCGTTGATTTCAGTGGCAACCGTAGCATATCGCAGTTGAAACTTGCTGGCAACAAACTCTCGGCTATCAACCTCTCTATGCTCTCTTACCTGAGCAACTGTCAGCTGGGCGGCAACCTCCTCACCTCTATCGATGTGAGCAAGAACGCTTACCTCTACTGGCTGGGCGTGGCCGACAATATGCTCACCACACTTGACCTGAGCAAGAACACCTATGTGCAATGGGTTGCGGCTGAAAACAACCACCTCACCGCTCTCGATCTGAGCAACAACAAGAGCGTGCAAGGCCTTACCCTGCAGCACAACAATATGGACGCTGATGCTATCAACGCCATCATTGCCCAGCTGCAAAATGTGTCGTCGGTGACCGTTGACGACTCCAACCGCGAATGGGCTCGTCAACTCAACATCAGCTACATGCCTGGCACCGCTGCCGCAAACGTGGACGACGCCACCGCCAAAGGCTGGTATGTGACCGCAGAAGTGTCATCATCGGTGACCGACCTCGGAGCCGCCGACGCCGTAGTGGCCTCTAAGCAATACTTCACCATCGGCGGTGTAGCTCTCGGGGCTGAGGTGCCAGAATCTGGCCTCTACATCGTGAAGACCACCTACACCAATGGCAAGGTGAAATTCACTAAAGAAATGGTAGTGAAGTAATCCACTGCTGTCAAATCTGATAACTCACAACGCCGTGGCGGTGCTCAAAGCTCGCCACGGCGTTGCCGTTTTCCATGCTTTCCTGTATGGGACAGTAGTGATGTGCTATTTCACGATGATTTTCTGTGATGTGCCGTTGGTGTAGCGCGCCACGTAGATGCCTGGTGCCAATGTGCCGTTGGTCAGTTCTGCTTTGCTCAGCCCTGTGGCCACTTTTGCACCCGTGATGCTGTACACGTCGCAGAGTGAGCCGGCTTGGCTGTGGCCCGATGCCTCAACTGTGGTGATTCCTGTGCTTTCCCGCTCCTCTATGTGCAGAAATTTCGACCATGGGCTCACCTGGCGGTATGCGCTGGCTGTGCCCGATGGCACATACAGCGTGCCGCCAGTATAGGTAGCTGAAGAGAACACGTCGGCAAAGGCGGGGGGAGTTTCGGTCCAATGCACATTCACGGTAGTGAGGCTGTCGCAGGTGGAGAATGCATCTTCGCCAATGTTTTGCAGCTCGGTGCCCAGAGTAATGGTTTTCAATGCTGAGCACTCATCAAAGCATTCCACGCCCACGTCTGTCACAGAATTAGGCAGCTCTATCACTTCAAGTGAAGAGCACTTCCAAAAAGCGCTTCTGCCTATCGACTTCACTCCATCGGGTATGGTGAGGGTGCGTAAAGCGCTGCAATATGAGAATGCGTCCATATAAATCTCCTCCAGTGTGTTGGGCAATTCCACGCACTTGAGGTTTCGGCTGTAGGCAAACATGTCGTAGGAAATGTGGTTTATTCTGCATTTCAACTTCACCATCTCCAGCCCCGCACAGCGATAAAAAGCATGGCTGTCCATCTCCGTTACTGATGCTGGCACTTCCACAGAGCGCAGCGTGTTCAGCCTGGTGAATGAGGATTGTGCCACACTCGTCACGGTGTACGTGCTGTCGCCAGTGGTCACAACAGAAGGCACCACCACATCACGTATGCCGTAGATGCACGCTTTCAAAGTGGCTGTGTGGTCGGCTTCGTTCAGCGTGTAGTAGAGGCTGTCGATGAGTGTGACTTCATACACGGGCAGAAACTTGCTCCAAGGCGCCGTATGCCTGTAGGATTCTTCTGCGCCATGTGGCACAAGCAGAGCGGTTTTCAGGTATGCTTCCTCGGTGAAGATGTCGGGATAGCCCGTAGGGGCAGTGGTGCTGTTCATTCTGATGTTTCTAATGCTGTCGCACTCTTTAAACACGGCCTCTCCCATGGAGCCGATGCCTGTGCCCATCTCCACCTCGGCGAGCCTGCTGCAGGCCTTGAAAGCGGAATTGTCGATTTGTGTCACAGCATCGGGAATCCTGACCACTTTTAGCTCTGAGCAGCCAAGGAATGCGCAGAATCCTATCGACTGCACTTTATCAGGTATGACGATAGACTGCAGGCTCTTGCATCTGTAAAAAGTGTTTTTATCTATTTTAGTGATGCCATTCGGGAGCGCCACTGATTGTAGGCTCTCGCAGTCAGAAAACACATGCATACCCATTACGGTCACGGATTGAGGAATTTTCACGCTTTTGAGCGCAGTGCAGCTGTAGAAAACCCCATTTTTGATTTCCTGCACACCTTCATCGATAACCACAGATGTAAGTTTCGGACATTTTTCAAATGCGTATTCTTGAATCACGCTCACAGTGCCGGGTATCCGCACTGAGGTCAGATATTTATCACCGCTGAATGCACTGGGATAGATGGCGGCTACTGTCACAGCCTTTCCGCCCACATTGATGGTGCCAGGTATCACCAAGTCGGTAATTGGAGTGCCGATGCCGGAGCTCCCCACCACTGCCACCTTACTCCTGTCGGTCAAATAAGAGTAAAGCACACTGTTATACGCAAAGTCGTAGGCCAAGGCGGCAAAACACGACGACACCGCCACGGTCAGTGTCAATAATAATTTCAATAAAGATTTTTTCATAAATAAGGATGATATTAATTTTTTAGTAATACGGCAAAGGTAGGTTGCTGGAGCAAAGCGGTCATGGTATTTTCTGTGGTATTTCATTGCCCTCCGCAAAAAAAAGGCTGTGCCACCCTGAAATGGGGTGGCACAGCCTGATAGTGTGTGCGTATATATCTGGAATTCTGGATTATGCTTCTTGCTCCACGATTTTGCAGATTTCCACGATGGTCTGCATTGCTTTTTCCATCGCCTGGACTGACACATACTCGTAGCGGCCGTGCATGTTCATGCCGCCGGCGAAAATGTTGGGGCAGGGCAGCCCTTTGAACGAGAGCTGTGCGCCGTCAGTTCCGCCACGGATTGGCTGCACGATAGGGGTGACGTCGGCGTTTTTCATTGCCTTCTCTGCTACTTCCACTATGTGCATCACTGGTTCAATCTTTTCGCGCATATTGTAGTACTGGTCCTTGATTTCGATGGATGCGCAGTTGGGGAATTCGCTGTTCACCTTGTTGCAGAGGTGCTCCAGCTCGCGCTTGCGGCTTTCGAAGCGTGCGCGGTCGTGGTCGCGCACGATGTAGGTGAGCACGGTTTTCTCCACGGTGCCTTCGAATCCCACCAGGTGGTAGAATCCTTCGTAGCCCTCGGTGTGCTCTGGGGTTTCCCATCGTGGAATCATCACCGCGAATTGATTGGCCACGCGAATGGAGTTGAGCATTTTGTGCTTGGCCATGCCTGGGTGCACGTTGAGGCCCGCGAAGGTGATTTTTGCCGAGGCGGCATTGAAGTTCTCGAATTCGAGCTCGCCGGGGTATCCTCCGTCCATGGTGTAGGCCCAGTCGGCGCCAAATTTCTTCACGTCGAAGTGGTGAGCGCCCATGCCTATTTCCTCATCGGGGTTGAATGCGATGCGGATGTCGCCATGCTTGATTTCTGGGTGGGCCTTGAAGTATTCCACCGCGCTGATGATTTCGGCGATGCCAGCCTTGTCGTCGGCGCCTAAGAGCGTGGTTCCGTCGGTCACCACGAGGTCTTGCCCCACAAAGTGGTTCATTTCGGGGAACTGCTCAGGGTCGAGAACGATGCCTTGCTCCTGGTTGAGCGTCACTTTTCCGCCCTCGTATTTTATCACGCGAGGCTTCACGCCGTGGCCGCTCATGTCGGGAGAGGTGTCGAGGTGGGCAATGAATCCAATGGTGGGCACTTTCTTGTCGGTGTTGGAGGGGAGTGTGGCCATCAGATAGCCGTTGTCGTCGAGCGAAATGTCGCTAAGTCCCATGTCTTTGAGCTCTTTCTTGAGCTGCTGGGCAAACACCATCTGGCCTGGGGTGGATGGAGTAAGGTTGGTAAGTTCGTCACTCTGGGTGTCGTACTTCACATACTGGAGAAATCTGTCTACTAATTTCATAGCTGTGTGTGGTTATGTGTTTAAGCCATCACCTCCGTAAAAAGGCTTGGGCAGTTTTATTGTTAATATATATAAGATAAGCAAAGGTAATAATAATTTTTGTAATTTTGTAGCCTAAAGTCGGCAATTGTAATGATGGCAATTCGTAAAAAACGCAAAACGCGCGCAGCGCGCCTCTGGATGCTGCATTTGCTCACTGTGGCGTGGTGTGTGCTGGCTTTGGGTGCGCTCGTTGCCATGGTCGGCAAGTGGAAGTGTGGTGCCGTCGTCTCTTGCGGGGTGGATGAGGCCACACTGGAGCGCATGTGCACGGTGACGCTGCCCGACAGCATTCCCGACGAAGAAGTGCGGCTCACGGGCTTCACGGTGCATTTCAACTCCCTGCGCCATGTGCCAAACTATGTGGCTTACAGGCTGAAGTGCGCCACTATTGGAGAGAAGGCGGCGTCGTCTTATAGCGGTCCATTTTTCTCCTTCGAGGAAGTGAAAGGATGCCCGACGCCAGAGGACTACACAAAGAGCGGTTATCAGCGTGGCCACATGGCGCCCGCCGCCGATATGAAGTGGAGTGCAGCTGCACAGAGAGACTCGTATGTGATGCTCAACATCTGCCCTCAGCGCAAGGAGCTGAACGCTGGCGCATGGCGAAGGCTTGAGGATAAAGTGAGGGAGTGGGCACAGCGTGACCGTGAGCTTGTGGTGATTACAGGCCCTGTGTGGTATGGTGATCACACGTATGCGCCTTCCGCCATAGGCAAGGGGAAGGTGTCTGTGCCCACCCATTTCTTTAAAGTGGTGGCTGCCCCCTACGCCTGCCCTATGCGTGCCATTGCGTTTGTGATGCCGAATGCAGATGTGCCTGATGCCATCACGCATTATGCCGTGAGCGTGGATGAGGTGGAGCGCCTCACCGGGTTCGATTTTTTCCACACGCTCCCCGATGAGGTGCAGTGTGGTATGGAAGAAAGCGTGAATGCTGATGGCTGGTTTCAGCTTTAAGGTATGTTATTTGTGATTTCATAGGATATGAAAAAGGCGATATATGTATGCTTGGTGGTGGCGCTCGTCGCAGCTGTGGCCCGCTTTGCCACTAATTTGAGTGCCGAACAATCTTCTTCCTCTGCGAATGTGGAGCAGGGTAGCGCGGTGGGCAGCGGCGTGGCCACCGACAAGAATCCGCTGCTGGTGGTGAAGGTGCCTAAAGGGGTGGCAAACCAGCGCATCTGTCACATGGCGTATGTGTGCTATTTCAACGGGCAGCAGCGCATTCCTAATTGCGTGATCTACGAACTTTCAGCCACGGAGGTGGCGCAATGTGACGCTCCAGGGGCTGAACGCCGCAAACACTACAAATTCCTTGCCGACCCGAAGTGCGCCGACAGCCCTGCGCCCGATGAATACCGGGGGTCGGGCTTCGACCGCGGGCACATGGCGCCAGCCAACGATATGAAGTGGAGCAAGACGGCTATGAAGGAATGCTTCTATATGACCAATATGTGCCCTCAGCTTCATGCGCTGAACGACGGTTGCTGGCGCCGGCTTGAGATGGCGGTGCACCGCTGGGCTAAGCGCGACAAGCGCCTGATCATAGCTTCTGGCCCGGTGATGAAGGCGCACATGGCAAAAATCGGCCGTGGCGGCGGCATCGCTGTGCCAAGGGCGTTCTATAAAGTGGTTTATGCGCCCAATCAGGGCCGCGCCATAGGCTTCATCTTCAATAATGAGAAAATCCGAGGCTCCTTCACAAAGCATGTGGTGAGCGTGGACTATGTGGAGCGCATGACGGGCCTTGACTTTTTCTCGGCTGTGGACGACAATCTTGAAAACCAGATGGAGGCGAATGCCGACATTCACATGTGGACTGCTGGCAACGACTAATATATAAGGGGATAATATATACACATACATGACTATGACTACAATCAACGACGATACGATAGTGGCTATCAGCACGCCACACGGAATGGGAGGCATTGCTGTGGTGAGAGTGAGCGGCGACCAGGCATTCGCCTTCGTGGGCAAGCGCTGGAAAGGCAAGCCCATTGAGGCAATGAAAAGCCACACGGCACACTTTGGCCACCTACTCGACACCAGGGGCGACCTGCTCGACGAGGTGGTGCTTACCGTATTCCGCGGCCCACACTCGTTCACGGGCGAGGATGTGGTGGAAATCGCGTGCCACGGCTCGGTGTGGATTCAGCGCCAGGTGGTGGAAACGCTCATCGACGCTGGATGCCGTGCCGCCACAGGTGGCGAGTTCACCCAGCGCGCCTTCGCGAATGGCCGTCTCGACCTCTCGCAAGCCGAAGCCATAGCCGATGTGATAGCATCGTCGTCGCGCGCCTCACACCGGGTGGCCATGAACCAGATGCGCGGCGCGTTCAGCCGTAAGCTCGCCAGCCTGCGTGCGCAGCTGCTTCAGTTCGTGTCGCTGATAGAGCTTGAGCTCGACTTCAGCGAAGAGGAGGTGAACTTTGCCGACCGCGACAGCCTCATCCGCCTTGCCACCGACATACAGGGCGTGGTGAGCAGCCTTGCCGACTCCTACAGCGCTGGCAACGCCATCAAAAACGGACTCCCTGTGGCCATTATCGGGCAGACCAATGCAGGTAAGTCAACCTTGCTCAATGCCCTGCTGGGTGATGACCGCGCCTTGGTGAGCGACATCAAGGGCACCACTCGCGATGTGATAGAAGACACCATCACGCTTGGCGGCACCCTGTTTCGCTTCATCGACACCGCCGGCATACGTCAGTCGGCCGATGTGATAGAGAATATGGGAATAGAGCGCTCATTCAAAAAACTCGGTGAGGCGCAACTCGTGCTGTGGGTGGTGGACCCTGGTGAAGGCGTGGATGAAATTGTGGATTTTGCGCAGCAGATACTGCCCCGCTGCCAAGGCAAAAAAGTGCTTGTAGTGGTCAATAAGATCGACTCCGTCAGCCCCGTCGCACAAGCGAGGGTAGGCAAAGCCATACAGGCAAAGCTCACCTCTGGCATCGAGGCGGAAATCGCCTATGTGTCGGCGCGCGACGGGCAAAACATGGACACGCTCCAGCGCACCATCATACAGATGGCGGCACTGCCCTCGGTAGCCGACGACGAGGCCGTGATCGTCACCAACGCCCGCCATTACCAGGCCCTCGTCCGTGCCCGAGAAGCCCTCGACCGTGGCATCGCCGACCTGCGCGAAGGCATCAGTGGCGACTTCGTGAGCCAGGACATTCGCGAATGCATGCACTACCTTGGTGAAATCACCGGCGAAATCACCACCGACGACATCCTCGGTGAAATCTTCTCCCACTTCTGCATCGGAAAGTAAGGCTGTTTTTCGTGTTGTAAACGATGTATAAAGAACGTACAAAGCAAGCCAAAAGAATAATGAATATCAAGTATTTGCTATATTTGGCTTTTCCTGCTATATTTGGCTTGCTTTGTTATTGTTTGTTGTTTTTATGTTGTAATTTTGTTGCACGAAAGAAAACGTGCAACATTTGCAACAAATTAACGATATAAAAGACAGAAGCAGTATCACATTAAGACAGCGTACCCTGCCAAGTGGCAGGACTACGCTCTACCTCGACATCATCTGCAATGGCAGACGAAAGGTTGAATCCTTAAAGTTATTCCTCGTTCCCGAAACATCACGGGCGGACAAACAGAAAACAAGGAGACGCTTAAATTGGCGGAAGCGATACGGGCAAAGCGTGTCGTTGAGGTGCAGAACAAAGCGTTTGGTTTCAAGCCAGACTATGCGGAAGATACAAATTTTTATGACTATTAACGCGAGTTCGGGATAAGCGAGGTTTACAAGAGAGGGGAGTTATGTCAAACAGACTTTGGGCGACCAATTTTTTGGCCGCCTTGTTAATTTATCGCATCACGCAGTAATCGGCTATTGCCAGAGGACGAGCTGTCCGTCCGCCTCTGGAATCTCGTATTCGAAGTTGCCCCCTGGCTTGTTGGATAAAAAGCAATATGCGCCCATGGCGGCAAGCTGGTTCATAAGGAAATTGTGGACACTGCGGTGGCGTGTATGCATAATCTGGGCAACATTTTTGAGCATGTCGTTCACGGTCTCTATCACACACCTCTTGCGGAGCGTTATCTTGTCGAAGAGCGGCATCAGCTGCTGTTTCATGTTTGAACGAAGCCCTGTCACGATGTGTATCCCGTCGCTCCAGAGCCTGCCGAAGAGCGACTGTGAGATATGCCCCTTGTCGGCGTACAGCTTGCCGAACACCCTGTCTGTCAACGTGTCAATGACGGCCTCGTTCCGGTCGTCCACATTGGCCCTGGTGAGCACGAAGTTCAGCAGCTCGCCCCTGTCGTTGCAGAGCAGGTGCAGCTTAAAGCCTATATACCAGCCCATGGTGCTCTTCCCTTTGGTGGCAAGCCCCTTGAAAACCCTCATGCTGCGTTCCCGCTTGTTGTGCACCACCGGGATGCATGTGCTGTCGACGAAGCTGATGCCGGAGCACTCGCCAAAGCAGGAGAGCCTGAGGAACATTGTCAGCGCCACAAAGCAGCGCGGCGTCACCTCCACAAAGCGGTTGTACGAGAACCGCCTCGGGAACAGCCGTTTCCACACACCACACACGCAGGACAGATAATAATGCTTGAAATTGCGGTAGGAATTGAAGAGGAAACAGATGAGAATCGTGATGACTTCGGCGTCAGACATCATGCGCTTACGGCGGCGTCTGTGAGTGTCGCCGGCTGGACAAATCGCGTTTTTTGTGCGTTTTTTGACATTTCCGCCTCAAATTCTTTGCAGAAATCGTCTGCAACACAAAAAATTTCTGTAACTTTACTTTCGGTAATCATTGTATGTAATCTATTGTTCTGTACCTCTAAATTACTAAAATCAATGGATTTACCAAAAGAAACGGCAACAAAATCAGTTGCCGTTTCATCTTTTTTTCATAGCCCCTTATCCCGAACTCGCGTTTGTAAGACTTCAACTGCTCACGCACATCATCAATGGTAATGTCGCCCTCAATATGCCTGACAGCTGTTTTCTTCAGATAGTCAGACACCTTCAGTCCGTCCACATCCTGCAGACCGATAGCCGTGCGCCATGCCGAAGCCCTCTCTCGCTTATGCGGCTCTGCCACACGCTCGTAGGCTTCGAAGTCAAGATATAGTTGCTCGTTCTTGTCATTCATAATTATATCTTCTTTAGACCATTTATCCGAAAGAATTCAAATATTTCAAATAGTATCGGACAAATGGTTCTCACTTCATATTAGTTCAGATAATGTTCAAGCACAGCTTTCTTTCGCTTTGGACAACCAGCAATTATTTTATGAGCCATATTTATTTGCTCTTTATACTCCTTAACTTGATTAATAACTTGCTGTTGCTCTGCGAGAGGAATTACAGGAATCTCATATCGCATTATATTATCTTTATTGCCTCTTGGCATTTTCATGCCCTTTACATCTGACATCACATAATCGAAGAATTGCTGACGAGCCATAACATGGTAAACATATTCTGGCAAACAATCACGTGAATCAAGTCTTATGACTAAAACATCAGGGCTACAACCACCATCTTTGTCTGCAAGCCAAATTTTCTTTAGATATGGGCGAATGTTAGATAACAGAATATCACCTTTTTTATATTTAACTGCCGAATTTGTATTCGGCACTCCATCATATGGTTTTACGCCCTCGCAATTCTGCAAGAGATTATCGGTACTAATATAATCAGCAACAGACATTTCGCTCATACTTATACGTTCATTAGAGTAAGAACATATTTGCTTAAGCATTTTTACCCCCCCCCATTTTATCTTTAGCAATAACATCAAGTTTGTCGAAGATATCGCTAATCTTTTTGCGGTACGTTTCAATTGTCATACGGCTGGTATTATACTCCGCATCTATAGCCTCACATTCAGCGATAATTTTCTTTTGAATGTTGATAGGAGGGACAGGTATTTTTACCTCGTTGTTAAGGTAGGAACTATTTAGACTTTTCCCGAAAGCCTTATCCCCTGTGGTAAAATCAACCATTCTACCATTGAATATATAAAATAAATATTTATCTAGGACCTCATTCTTATCTTTTGGAATTAAACCAGCTATAGCTTCATTTGTGTACAAATCGACTCCAGCCATAGCCGTCTTTCCGATGGATAGTTTAAAACTCAGTAAAGTTGTTCCTGCAGGCACTAATTTCACATTAGAATTATGTATAGCTTCTTCTGTTATTTTCTCTTTTGTATCAGTTATTACTTGGCCATTTAGTTCGCCTACAGAAACCCACAGATATGTTCCTTTAAAATATTGATAAATTTTCCTTGATGGAGTTCCACCTATTAAAATATCACAAATTCCCTCATTTCCACCCAGCGTTCTGAGTTCATATTTCGATTTGAATTCTGTATTTCTTTGTAAAGCTATTCTTATACTCTTGTCGTACACATTTCTTGAAAAATCAAACATATTTTTCAAGAAATGATACTTTGCATATTTCATCAAGTCATCTGACAGCATAGTATCTGCTCCTGCAAAAGAATTGCGCACAGCGCAGGCAAGAGTTCCACGAGCAAATCTGTCCTCGTAATTATATAATTTGCCACCAGGAGTATTGATTATGATACCTTCTGCACCCTTTCTGTTACTCCAGTCATAGCCTAAGAACAACTTTTGTTCCTTGTTGTCAGATGGTGCAGTGATAACCAATGTTTTTTGTTCACGTACAAGTGCAAAATAATACAACTTGTCTTTTTCTACATTAAGTGCAAAATCGTAGAATTTTTCCAAGCGGATGCGTTTAGCCTCTTCTTCAGAACACTTTTTAGGCAAAGGAATTGCCATTTCATTAAAGGAGTTGACATATACCTTGAGATATGGTTCCGAAGATAGATGTTCCCAATTTAAATCACGATGAATGAAGCGAAGATAAGTATCTTCACTAACATTTTGCATTTGCAAATAATCTGCAAGAATCTGTTTGTCTTTAAACTCTGAAATATCCTCACCACTCATAATGGCATCAACGCTATCTTCTGTAAGTTTGGCAATGCATGGTGGTTCTTTGTATCGTTCAAGGAACAATGTTACTGTATTTGTCCCAGTAGCCCCGAATGTTTTGCTACCAAAACTGACAATGGCACGAATGTAGAAATTCTTCAGTAAATCTTCACGGACTGAAATGTAGCTGTTGGATGAATTGCTGAGAATTGAGGCTGGCAAGACTACTGCCGCCAATCCTTGCGGACGCAGCAACTGAGCAATACGCTCTACAAAGAGCGTTTCTATTTCCTTGCCATCATTTGTGATAACATCGAGCAAACGGAAATCATTGTTTCGCAACTTTAGATGTGACTTAAATCCACTGACGGAATATGGTGGATTTGCCACAAGAATGTCAAACGCTCCATTTTCTATGCCTTTATCCTTGTAGTTTTCAAGTCCATCACCAAAAATAATATTTGCGCCACCAGCTCCATTCATAAACATGGAAATCTTTGACACACGTGCCAAGCGATAATCCTTCTCTACGCCATAGATATGTTTTTCAACCCATGAGTTTTCGTTGTTTTTACGCACGGCATTGATAGCTTCAACGGCCTCAGTCAAGAAGTGTCCAGCTCCGCAAGCGTAATCGATCACATTGGGTAATCCATGATTTGAAATGTATGTTTGCAAGGGAAGACAATCCCAGATGAAACGAGTTATCGGAGTTGGCGTGAAGAATTGCCCTTCATTCTGTTTGAAACCCTTATTGAGAAGTTGCTCAAACAAATCTCCGAGAAACTGGTGTTTACTTGGATATACAATGCGATAAGGTTGGAACAGCTGCACTACCTCAACCAAAATTTTGCCATTCTGAAAGAATAGCTCTTCATTGTGAACATCCTTGAAAGCAAAATCGTTGTTTGAATAGAACTTCAATATACGAATTGTGTTATTCAAGTCTTCAATCGCCTGCTTGCGTTTTTTGCCAGTATATTGCATGAATAACCGTTCTGCATAATCAGCTGCGACATAGAAGATTTTCTCTTTCATGAATTCTTCCATGCCTTGCGTATGAAGACGTTGCAACCTATCTTGAAGAGACTCGTATGTGTCTGTTCCAGGCTTGTACTGAAACTCCACCTCCTCAAAATCCTGTTTCTTTATCTCGTCAACAAGTTTGCAAATAAAAAGAGCTACAAGTCGATTGAAAGCATTTTCCTTGTCTGAGACATTGTTGTGACGCAAAATTTCTTCAAAGCGATTTACAATTTTGTCATCAGGAGTAAAGTCACGCAATTTATTTTTCCGCAATGGGGGAATGCCAATGTTATAAGCTTGACTATCATCGTCAAAAATAACATTATCAAGCCAGGCTTTATTATAGGTTTCATCCCAAACATTAAAGCGTTCTTCGTCATTATGAGCATTACAATAGACAAGTACATCCTTGTCCTTCTCTGCCATTTTAATGATATTGGCATCATCAGAGCAATTTATAACTTTCGATTTTACTACAACATCACCATCTTTCCAATCAGATGTATACAAAGCCAACCAGCGGGCCGCATTTTCTTGTTGCCAATAACTGAATAACTGACCGCCATATTCTTCCGTATTTTTGATTTCCTTATTATACTCTGCTCCAGATGTTTTACATTCTATTATAATCAGGGCACTGCCATTTTCATCCTTGACAACAATATCCGCCTTGCCACTTTTCGCATCACGTCCAAGTTGCCATTTTGGTTCAAGTTCAATATGTTCTGGACGGTAACCTTTATCCAGCAAACGGCACACGCATTCAAACACAACGAAATTCTCATTGTGCGAAAAGTTACTCGTCGTTCTATCATTAACAACAAGACCTTTATCTTCAGGATATATTAAGGTCTCGTTGTCAAAATCGACATGAACACTACATGTAGAATATATTTTGGAATAATACCCACCTATGACCTCTTTTTCAAAGCCAAGAAAGGAAAGCACTTTTTTGAGATTATCTTTTGTTATCATATTTTATTTGGCTAAACGTACATTCAATTGCGTGCAGTTTACTTCTCATACCCCTCATAATAATAGCTCTGCTCAATTCCCTTGAATATCACTTCACGGTTCTCCGTATCTGAAGTGAGGTTCTGCGAGAGGAGATAACGCAGTTCGAGGTCGTTGATGGGAGAGCGTTCCATGGCAGATAGGTATTGGTCTTTGTCCACATATTGCCAGTTGACCACCTTGCCGAGAGAGCGCCGGAGTATCATGTCGAGCCATATACGGGTGGAACGGCCATTGCCCTCCATGAAAGGATGACACACGTTCATCTCGACATACTTCTCTATGATGTGTTCAAAAGTGTCTTCTGGCATCTTTTCTACGGCAGCGAGGGCCGCATCAAGATAAAGACTATTGGCAAAGCGGAAACCGCCTTTGGCTATATTCTTATCGCGGATGACGCCGGCAAACGGGTATAGACCATCAAACAGATAATGATGTATCTGCCGAAGCCCTCCCGTTGTACCAACAGGTATCTTATCTATATCTCCCGACTCAAAGAGGCGGTGAGCTTTATCTAACGATTTTTCGTCAATTTCCTTTGTTGTCATAATCAATTATATTGTATTTGCTCTATTGGTTAGATATGGTGTTTAGAAGTTTTACCGCATTAAATCTCAATCCGGCTTTTATGTGTGGTCCCTATGAGCGAGTGCGCATTCACATTAATATATTCCTGTCTGCAAAGATAAAGAGAATCGATGATAATCACGAATGGTTGGGCACATACTTGATTGTTTGATTGCTGCTGCGCATGGTGTGCCTCTTAGAATATGGTGGCGCTAACCCCGGACGTATGCGGGGACTATTTGGCTGGGGCGAGGAGGCGGTAGAGGTTGCAGCCTATGAAGTTGCCCGCCACTATGGCGGCATAGAAGGAGAGGGTGGCCGTGGCGTTTTGGGCGAGGTAGGGGGTGGGGGCGCAGAGGTAGTAGAAGGCGTCGGCTATGCAGTGGGGAAATCCGCACACGATAAACAGGGGCACGCCAAACAGGAGTGGCAGGTTCTTGCCTTGCCGGGCGAATGTCACGGCAGTGGTCATGATGAAGCCGCATCCTATGGCCAGCACGCCGCCTTTTAGCGGACCGGTGGCCAGTCGGCCCTCAAGTATGCTTTGCGCTGTGGCTTGCAGTGGCAATGGGCTGCACCGTAGCACCAGCGCCACGAGCAGGCAGCCCACGATGTTGCCTGCCAAGATGGTGAGCAGACTGCCCGTTTCTCCTTTTCTGACGAATCCTGCTGTGCCAGTGAAGAGCTTTAAGCCGTAGTTCACTACTGCCAGCAGTCCGAATGCGAAAAGCACGGTGCCGGTAATTCCTTTTTTGTCGGCGAGGTAGCCGAATCCCGCAATACCGATGCAGATGCCTGCCAATATCGATGAGCGTAAGATTTGCGAAAATTTCATGCGTGGGTGCGTGTGATTGATAATTATAGCACAAATTTACATAAAATTCCGTTATTATCCCATAGTTCACATGCTGAATGGTCAGTGAGCACGAGAGTTGGGATTGAGGTCTATCACCGTGTCATTGAAGCTGGCGTTGAAGGCCTGGTATTCGGTTTCGTGCAGCGGGCGGGCAGACGACAGCACGGTAAGATGGTGTGGCGCATACCGCTTGCCGTAGGCTGGGTGGCGATGTGGGTAGGGGTTAGTGTAAAAGCCGCACTGCTCGTAAAACCGCAGCCGAGCAGCGGTCAGCTCGTTCGTCACAGGGTCGATCTCCAGCACCACGATGCTTCCGCCATCCGGCTTCAAGAATGCGTTGAGCAACCTGTGTCATCAAATTATTATGTGATGAATGCAGAAGTGAGACGAAAAAATTGTATATTTGCAGATAATTGAAAACTAAAAGGGTAATATTAGGATATGTGATGATGGCGCTTATTGTGCTATCAACCACTATATTGCCTCACCATCATCATCTGTCGAAGATATGCTTTGCCGAGGAGCTGTGCGCAGTGGACGGACAGACCAACGATGAGCACACCTCGCATGAGTCGAATCACCAAAATGAGGATTCTGACGATTGTCCGGCGAAGGGTGTGAAGACGGTGAAGGTGATGAACCAGAACCCCGACACCATCTTGCGCATGGCGCAGCAGTTGGCAGCCACGGTGGTGGCCGTGTGCTCGGCCCCAGAGCCAGGCGGTGACTTCTGTGTGAGATGCAGCCGTGAGGCTGTAAGCGACAACGCCGATGGCGTGGCGCATTTGGAGAGCTTGCGAGGGCCTCCACAGCCATGGAGGGCATAACCCACACGAAAAACCAAAAATCACTTCATCATTCTATAATTAAGCAAGGACATGAGGGCTGTGCGTGACTTTCTCACACGCTAAACAGGGCGATTATGATATTTTACAGCCAACTGTCACGCTTTTGCTTAAGAAATGACAGGCTGTCAAACCGTTTGGGTGGGCGCGGTATGCCATGTCCCTTCTGCGATTTGTGATTATCCCATCCCCCCCCCCAAAAAAAAAAAGATAGGTGCATATGTGTTATGCAAAACGGCAACTGAGCCATGCACAAGCATAGCCTTACCTTTGCGCTGAGTAAGCAATGCGGTACTGCACATCAGCCTTCGTTTGAGTCACGGGAGCCGTCGCAAAAACAGAGAGTGCTGTGAACCATGCTTTTCTGGCGAGTCCTTGTTTTAAAAATATCTTTATTCTGAAAAATTCATGATCAATAAAATTATTCATTTTTCTATTAGGCATAAGTTTGTGGTGCTGCTTTTGCTGCTGGCTATTATAGGCGGTGGCATCTACTCCCTGCGCACCATCAACATTGACTCCACCCCCGACATCACCAACAACCAAGTGCAGGTGATCACGGTGTCGGAGAATCTTTCTACTGCCGACATTGAGCAGTATGTGACTTACCCAGTGGAACTGGCGATGGCCAACCTGCCTGGCGTGGAGGATCTGCGCTCGGTAAGCCGGTTTGGCCTGTCGGTGGTGACGGTGGTGTTTGACGACGACATGGGCACCTACCTACCTCGCCAGCTCGTGGAGGAAAAACTCGGCGAGGTGCGCGAGCAGATACCCGAAGGGTTCGGCACGCCGGAGATGGGGCCTATCACCACCGGACTGGGCGAGATATTCCAATACACGCTCGTGCCGAAAGACTCCACCCGCTACACGCCCCAGGAATTGCGCACCATCCAAGACTGGATAGTGCGGAGGCAAATGGCCATGATACCAGGTGTGGTGGAGGTGAACTCGTTTGGCGGCAGCATTAAGCAATATGAAATATCGATAGACCCCGACCGCATGAACGCCATGGGAGTGACCATGGGCGAGCTTCTCGACGCACTGAAGGCCAACAACCAGAACACTGGCGGCGCCTACATCGAGAAAAACCATATGGCCCACTTCATCCGTGGCGAGGGACTGGTGAAGAGTGCCGACGACATTCGCCAGATAGTGGTGAAAGTGAACGGCAGCTCGCCAGTGCTGGTGGGCGATGTGGCATCTGATGTGGCCTTTGGCGAGCAGGTGCGCTACGGCGCGTTCACCCAAGACGGGCGCGAGGCTGTGGGCGGAATGATACTGATGCTCAAGGGCGCCAATTCCGACAAGGTGGTGACCGCTGTGAAGCAGCGCATCAAGGAGGTGCAGAAGTCGCTTCCTGCTGACATTGAAATAAAGCCGTTTCTCGACCGCTCCAACCTTATCTCGCGCACCACCGGCACTATCAGCCGCAATCTGA
>DLLC01000021.1:34880-42159 GCA_002476625.1 Porphyromonadaceae bacterium UBA7572
CAATCTGATAGAGGGTGCGCTTATCGTGATATTTGTGCTGGTGCTGCTCCTGGGCAGTTTGCGAGGTGGCATTATCACTGCCTCGGTGATACCGCTCTCGCTGCTGTTCGCCTTTATATTGATGCGAATATTTGGCGTGTGGGCCAACCTGATGAGCCTTGGCGCCATCGACTTCGGCATCATAGTGGACGGGGCGGTAATCATAGTGGAGGGCGTGGTGCTGGAAATCGAGCGTAGGCTCAAACACGCCACATCTGCCATCAGCCGAAAGAATATGGACGAAATCTGCGAGCATTCGGCTTCCACCATGATGCACTCGGCATTCTTCGGACAGCTGATTATCCTCATCGTGTTCACCCCAATCTTGTTCCTGACCGGGGTGAGTGGTAAAATGTTCCAGCCTATGGCCTACACATTCGCCTTTGCTGTGCTTGGCGCCATCATACTCTGCCTCACCTATGTGCCTGTGGCCTCGGCGCTGCTGATGAAACCGCTTGCCCATAACAACAGCCTGATGGCACGCGTAGAGCGTGCGCTTGAGCGCATGAGCGACGCGCTGATGCGGAAAATTATCCGAATCTACACCCCCGCACTCCGTCTGGCCTTGCGCCACAAGGGCATGGTACTGGGCTTGGCGGCGGCACTTTTGGCACTGACCGCCATCACGTTTTCAAAAATGGGCGGTGAGTTCATTCCAAGCCTTGACGAGGGCGACATAGCCATGCAGACATTCCTGCGCCCGGGCAGCTCGCTCTCCGAGACCATCAAGCGCGAGGAAGAGGTGGAGCGCCTGATCAAGGCCAATTTCCCCGAAGTGAAGACGATGTGCGCGCGCATAGGCGTGGCCGACATTCCCACCGACCCAATGGGCTTCGACTACACCGACAGTTTTATCATTCTTGAAAAGGACATGAGCAAGTGGACCTCGGCAAACTCGAAGGAGGAGCTTATTGAGAAAATGGAGAAAAAACTGAAAGAGACCCTTCCGGGACTGAATTTCTCATTCTCCCAGCCTGTGGAACTTCGCTTCAACGAACTGCTCACCGGTGTGCGCGAGGATGTGGCGGTGACGCTCTATGGCGACGACCTCGACACCCTTGGCATAATAGGCGAGAAGATGGTGAACGTGATAAGCCACATTCCCGGCGCGCAGGACGTGGCGCTTGAGCGCACTGACGGACTTCCGCAAATCACCGTGCACTACAACCGTGCCCAGCTGGCCCGCTATGGCTTGCAGGTGGATAAACTCAACGAGTATGTGAGCGCGGCATTTGCCGGTGGCAAGGCTGGCGTGGTGTTTGAGGGCGAGAAACGGTTCGACATGGTGGTGCGCCTTAGCAAGGAGAACCGCCAGAATATCGACGACTTGCGCAACTTGCTCATCGACACCCCCGACGGTCAGCAGATAGCACTGAGCGAAGTGGCGGATGTGTCGTATCAGCCAGGACCAATGCAGATATCCCGTGTGCATGCCTCGCGCTGCATCTATGTGGGTGTGAATGTGCGTGGCCGCGATGTGCAGTCGGTGGTCGACGACATCAAGAAGGCACTTTCCGCCAAAGTGAGCCTGCCTGCGGGCTACCATGTGGAGTATGGCGGCGAATTTCAGAACTTGGAGGAAGCTCGTGGCCGCCTGATGATAGTGCTTCCCATAGCCCTGCTGCTCATATTCGTGCTGCTCTATTTTGCGCTGCAGTCGTTTAAGCAGAGCGTGATGATTTTTGTGGCAGTGCCATTGGCCACCATTGGCGGTGTGTTCTCGCTGTGGCTTCGAGGAATGCCATTCTCCATATCTGCTGGCGTGGGCTTCATCGTGCTCTTTGGCGTGGCGGTGCTCAACGGCCTGGTGCTCATCAATAGATTCAACTCATTAAAAACTGAAGGTATGACCAATAATCTCGACATCATTATCACGGGCACGCGTGAGCGCATCCGCCCGATTCTGCTGACGGCCTCTGCCGCCATGCTCGGCTTCTTGCCTATGGCCGTGTCGCACTCAGCTGGCGCGGAAGTGCAGCGTCCGCTCGCCACAGTGGTGATTGGTGGCTTGTTCAGCGCCACACTGCTCACCTTGTTTGTGCTGCCACTGCTCTACGCCCTTGAGGAGCGCATCCGCCGCCCGAAGAAAAAAGCGGCGGCTGTGGTGGCGCTGATCCTTTTCGCAGCGTCGGGTACGCAAGCCCAACCCCCCGTGTCGCTGCAAAAGGCGCAGGAGATGGCTGTGGCGTATTACCCGTCGCTGAAGGCCGCCAGAATGGAAGTGGAGGCCGCCACTGTGGCACGCTCTGCCAAATGGGACCTCGGCGAAACTGAGATAAGCACTGGAGGAGAAGAACTTGGCCGAGGCAATGATGGCGTGTGGAATCTGGTGACAATACGCCAGAATCTTGACTTGATAGGCGCCGGGTCGCTCCGTGGCTATAACAGTCAGCGTGAGCAGGTGGGGCGTGCGGCTGTGCGTCTCGCTGAAGCCGATCTTCGTCGCGAGGTGAGCATCGACTATGCCACGGCATTTGTGGCGAGCAAGCGTGTGGCGGTGTATGAGCGTCTGGATTCGCTGTGCCATGAGTTTGAGCGTGCGGCTAAAGTGCGCCTCGATGCCCAGGCCACCTCTCGCCTGGAGTATATCTCGGCGAAGAATCAGGCAGCCCAGGCCGCGCTCTCGCTTGAGCAGGCGCGCACCGACTATCAGATAGCGCTCCAGAACCTGAACCGCTGGATTGGCGACTCGGTGATGTATGCTCCGGAAGAGATACCCACCAGCACCGACTGCCATATCAGCGAGGCCGACTTCATAGGAATGCACCCGTCGGAGGTGTTGGCGCAAGAGAAGATAAAGTTGGCACAGGCAGCCATAGATCTTGAAAAGTCGCAGTGTCGCCCTAAATTCTTTGTGGAATACGGCAGCCAGATGTTAGGATCCGATATGGGTTACCACGCATTCAGCCTTGGCGTGAGCTTGCCGCTGTTCTCATCGAAAAGTGGCAAAATCAAGGAGGCGCAAATCAACCGCGACATTGCGGTGCAGGAGCTCAGCCAGCGCCAGATCGAAACTTCAGCGGCACGCCGGGCTCTTGTGAACGAGGAGCAGAAATGGAACAAAAGTGTGGACTACTACCGCCACTGTGCCCTGCCTGTGGCTAAGGAGCAGCGCGATGCCGCCCTTCTCGCTTACCGCGAAGGCGCGTCGTCGTATGTGGAGTTTGTGCAGAATCTCAAAGAGAGCACGCAGGTGGAGCTTGGCTATTGGGATGCAGTGGCACAGTATCTGAGCGCGCATTTCCGTTTGGAGTATTATGTGGTCAGCAAGTAATCAATCAAAAGTTTTTTTAAAAAAAGGAATCAGTTATCATCATGACGAATAAATATATCACCCCAATTTTAGTGTTAGCAATGCTGCTTGGCGTCACGGCTTGCGCCAGCCGGCAGAATGGAAGTGTCACCTCTGAAAGCGAGGAGGCGGAGGAAGAGCAGGCAATGGTCGATGTGGAGCTTACCGACGGGCAGGCTCAGCAGTTAGGCATCACCATCGGCCCGCTTGAGCAATATGTGTTTGCCTCAGGCATCGACGTGAAAGGCCAGGTGGAGGCATCACCGCAAAGCGTGGCGAAAGTCACTCCCTACATTGGGGCAAACGTGAAAAGCATTTATGTGCATGAGGGGCAGAGCGTGAGCCGAGGCCAGGTGCTGGCTGTGCTCTCGCATCCCGACTTGGTGGAGCTCCAAGGCCGCTACCTCACGGCAGTGAACCGCCTCACTTTTGTGGAACAGGACCTTCAGCGCCAGAAGACACTTGTGGCTGGCAATGCCGGGTCGGGCCGCGACTTGCAGCAGGCACAGTCGGAGCAGCGTACACTGCGGTCAGAAATCAGCACTATCGGCCAGCAGTTGCGAATGCTTGGCATCAGCCCCGAGAGGGTGAAAGCCGGCAAGACAGTTACCCAAATCAGCGTCACAAGCCCCATCAGCGGCACTGTGGAGGAAGTGATGGTGTCCACAGGACAGTATGCCGACCCACAGTCGCCTATGTTTAGAATCGTCAACTCCAATAGCGTGTATGCCGACTTTATGGTGTATGAGAAAGACCTTCCGCGAGTGGCTGCGGGCCAAGGCGTCACGCTCTCCCCACTGTCCGCCCCATCGCGCCTGATTCAGGCGAAAGTGTACTCTGTGGGCAAGGACGTGGACCCTCAGACTAAAGCCGTGCATGTGCGTGCCAGCTTTACGGGCGACAGCCGTGGACTTGTGCAGGGAATGTATTTGAAGGGCAAGATAGCCTCTGGGCAGCAGACCAGTCCGTCGGTTTCTTCCGATGGCGTGGTGGACGATGGCGGTGAGAGCTACATCTTCACTGTCACTCGCAAGAAAGGCAAATGCGTGTTCCACCCTGTGCGCGTGGCCAAGGGCCGCGAAGAAAACGGAAGAGTGGAAGTGTTGCTTCAGGCACCGCTTACCTCGCCTGTGGCTCTGTCGGGCGCCTATTACATTATCAGTGAAATGAAGAAGGGCGAAACGGGCGAAGAATAGCCCGTCTTTTGAATAAAAGATATATAGTGCCGACTGCTTCACCCGGGCGTAGAGAAAGGGGAATGCAGCCGGCACTTGCTATAGATTCACACTTTTGGTGAACATATCTCACACATTAATGATGCTGATGTATTGGCGAATGTGCGCTTTCAGTTGGTCATTTTCCACGACTGTGATGCGATCGGCTAATCCCAGATAAAACCGCGTGACGCCAGCAAAGCCGAAAATAGAAGTCTCCAATCTCCATCTGCCCGTGCTTTTGTCGATGAGTTTAAGTCTTTCACCAGGCTTTGGGTTTTCTTCCAGGCGCTTTGCATCGGGGAACTCCTCAAGCAGTAGGTTTTTTACGTAATTGTCAAATTCAAGCACTATTTTAGATCCTATTTGATTGCCCGACTCCAGAATGTGGAAAATGTCGGTTTGAGGACTGGCTATATGCTTTGCCTCGTTTTTCCAGTTTTTATCAGCAACGGTCACCTTGCTGAAGCGATTAATCTTAAACTCTCGGTTGTTGTTTTTGTCGAGGTCGAAAGCCACGATGGCATTGATCGACGGTTTGAAGCAATACGGTTCCACCAAGCGGTTGGAAGTGCCATTGCTTGATTCGTAGCCATAAAGAGTTACGCATTTCTTTTGGGCAATGGCAGCTCGAATAACTTGAATTTTTTGTGTGTCGAGGCTGTTGGCTTTAGTGCGCCGCTCAAGTAGCCGCTCTTTAAGCAGATCGCTCATCTTTACGGTTCTTCCCGATTTGCGGAGATAGGATTTGGCCTCGTCGGCACACCATTCAAGATGGTCGGCAAACTCCACTACGCCATATTCATACGGGAGGATATGAATGCGCAATATTTTTTCTCCACATTTTTCGCTTGTCTCAATATAGGTAGTAACCAAGAGCCCAGTGATGTCGCGCCCTTTTTCTGGCCCGTCGGCATCTTTAAATGCGCCCTCTATCGCATTGTCAATAAAGAGGCGATATCTGTCGATGCTCTCGTCTGTGATCCGATTATCGCTATGCAGTTGCTTTAAATCCTTAGTCACGCCTATCGCCTCGCCAGCGTCGTTCACTCCGATGTACAGGTCGCCGCCTTTTTCACTGTTGAGGAAACCGCACACAGCGTTCAGAATGTTTTTCATCTGTCGCTTGAGGTTAGGCGTGTCGGTTTTGCTGGGGTCGAACACTACGGAGGCTTTAAATTCCTTGGTGTCGTCTTCTTCGCCATACTCAGAATCCTCGTCGATGATGGATTCGTATTCATCGTCCACGCAAAGATTTTTAGCGATGGCTTGCTTGATGGCGTCGATTTCCCTCAGCGGAATAATGCCATTGAGAGTGTGCGACGCATCCACCAGGTTTTTGATAATGCTGATGTCGCCCTCTCCAGAATTGCTGTGTAGGGGTGATTTTTGCAGTTTCTGCAACTCGAAGTTGTAGTTGTGGAGTGTGGTGATGATTTGTAGTTTCTCTTTTACATTTTCTGTTTCGGCAAAGGTTTTGCTTGCTATTAAAGTAGAGCCGGTCTTGAATTTTGAGCCATGGGCAAATTCTACCAGTTCCATTAGGTATCTCAATTCAAATCGCAGAAATTCAGCATTGGCGTCGTCGGAAATAAGGGTGCAGAGCGTGTTGGCCATGCTCAGTTTAAGATGGCGCAGACGGGTTTCTTGTGCATGTTCTGCATCGTGGTAAAGTGCCGATATGCAGTGGCGAATGGTGTCGATAGGAATTTCTTCTACTTCTTTAGGGGGAACAATGGAGGGCTTGGTGGTCCATTGTAGGTATTCGGTCAGAAATTTTTTACGTGCAGATTTTTTAAACTCCTCCACATCATATTCTTCATAGTAGCGGTTGTCGCTAAGACGCCCGTTTATCACCAAGTTGTTGCCTTCTTTTTTATTCTCCTGCACTACTACATATTCAAAATATTCGAAAGCATCCTCTTCAGGCGCATTCTCATAATCAATAATATTGACTGTGAGGCCGTTTTCTGTGAGCCATTTGTATCCCAAAGAGTATTTGTCGTAGCAAAGTGCAAGCATTTCACAGCCCATAGAGCGTTCAGCAAGGTCTTTATAGAAATTTGTCATCGCATTTCTCAAATGGAATGGAAAGTGAGGATTGTCTTGCACTTCCACCATGATCAGGATTTCTTTTTCTGCATAGAATTTTTCGAGTAAGAAATCAATTATAAACTTCCGGTCGATGCCCAGCACAAATTTGTCGATAAATATTTGACCTTTGATGTTTTCATAGTTAGGGTCAATCGTTTCTGCGTTGATGGTGTTGGTATTGGCCTTGATCATTTTCACGCACACTATATCGCCCACTTCATAGCTTCGCTTTTTTGTGCTTTGGGTGGTGAGAGACGGACGCACACTTTCCATCTGACGGATGGCGCTCCAATAAGCCTTGTCGGTTTTGATAATGTTGGTGGAGGCTGAATTCGATAGCCTGTCGGCGGCATTGCCAGCCACAAACAGCCACGGGCAAGGTGACGGCAAGATTTTTTCAAGGCTCTTATGCTGGCGGCAATCCTTGAAATTCAGGGCTGCTATTTTTGTGTCGTCTCCATCCACGATTAAGCATCCTTTATTTTGATAATACTGAATGGCGCCATTGCTGATAGGTTTCAGTGTGGTCTTGGCAATTTTTGAGGCAACCACTTGTGGGTAAAAGCTGTCGGGGTTTTTGATGTCGGACCACGTGACTTCAAGTTTATAGATTTCCACATTTTTAAGACAACTCAGACAC
>DLLC01000009.1:0-243 GCA_002476625.1 Porphyromonadaceae bacterium UBA7572
GCTTGATGTAGATGGCGGTGAGGTGCGACAGTATGAGCGCACGCGTGAGCTCTTCGTCGGTATTGTGGTTCTCTTCGGCAAACACCACCACGGGCATGGTGCACGATATGCCCTGGTTGCCCGATCCGGAATTGCTCATCACGGGAATGGGCGCTCCCGCCATTCTGGCATCGCACGCCGATGAGGTGGCCGACAGTATGTGGCTGAAGATGCTGTCGCCCATAATGCCCTTGCCGAGCGGGC
>DLLC01000009.1:273-4737 GCA_002476625.1 Porphyromonadaceae bacterium UBA7572
TGCCGAGCGGGCGCGACAGCGTTTTGCCCAAGGCGTGCCCGTAGTTGCCCTTCAGCGCCTCGCGTGAGGCATTCTCGTTGAGCCGGCGCGCCTCTTTGATAAATTCTATCTCTTTAAGTGGTGCTGTGGTGGCAAAGTCAAACACCTTGCGCAGCGAGAGGTCGGGGTCACCACCATCGTCAGCAGTGATGTCGGCATCGGTGCATTTTTGTGGTTTCAACGGGCGGTCAAGAATGGTGTCGCCGTCTTTCTTTATCAAGATGAAGTGCGTGTGGTCGCGCGCAATCACGGCGGTGGCGCAGTGCCCGGCGGCATCGTGAGCCCGCACTTCGATATACAGTTTCTCCTCAGTGTCGTCTTTCAAATGAATGGTGATGCGCTTCTCGCCCACATACTCCTTGCCACGGCTCACATCGGATCCAGTGACATCGCGAAGCACCTCCAGCCCGTATTCACTTTTCCCCGCCAGTGCGCCGAGTGCCACCGCAATCGGCAGCCCCACCATGTGAGTGCCGGGAATGCCCACGCCCATGGCGTTTTTTAGAATGTTGGCACTTAGCAGCGCATCGATGTGCGAAGGTGTGCACCCTAAAGTCTCGGTGGCCTTTGCCACGCACAGCGACACCGCCATAGGCTCAGTGCACCCGATGGCGGGCACCACCTCGCGCTTCATCAGGTCGATAATCTTTTTTCTGCACTTTTGATTGATCATAGCATGTAGTGTAGAGTGTTACGAAGCAAAGGTAGCGATAAATCCTCATTCCCGAATATAAGAAGCTGTTTAAATTTATGTTGAGCGAAATTTAAACAGCTTCTAATGGTGTGAGTGAATTGAATAAATCGCCTTTTTGAATGCACTTGGCGATAGATGGTGTGAGCCCGGTTATTCTTTGGCGTCGTCGGGCATCAGCTGCTGCATTTTGGCGGCAATCACGGCCTCCACGTTGTTTTCAGGCTTTTCCAGCCATTCGCTAATTTCGGCCTGCTGCTCTGGAGTGAGCTCACTGAGCATCTTCTCCATATCTTTTTCAAGGGTCATAAACACCTTGTCGTTCTCCAGCGCAGCCACATCGGCAATCGACTCGCAGGCCAAGAACTTCGCCTTCACATAGTTGAACACGGCTTTGATGTCGGCCACATTGTTGCCGGTTTTCACTGGCGCTTTCAGCACTACGGCGCAGTCTTGTGGTTGAGTTTGTGGACAGCAGGTCTGTGCCTGTGCGCAGAAGCCCATCGATGCCATAAAAAGTGCGGCGATAAATAGTTTGAATTTCATTTGATGAGAAAATTTTAGGGGTGTGTATAAAAGTTTGTATTGTGTTTTGGGGAGTGAAATGTGGGATTAGCGGAATATGATTTCCTTGATCACCTCGCGGCCAAGCGTCTCGTTGATGCGGGCAATGAGGGATGAGCGCGAGAGCATCAGCTGGTTGCGGAGTGGTGCGCTGCTGATGGTGAAGGTGAGCACGCCATTTTTCACCGAGCGGTCGGTGGTGTAGCGGTTGATGCCCTGCCCCACTAATTTTGGCCAAAGCGCTAAGGCGCGCTGCTCGTCGAGGCGAGTGTCGAGGCGCTCTTGGCGCAGCACTTGATTGATGATGTCGCCCACGGATTGGGCACTGGAGCGTTTCATATAGCGAAGAGTTGTTGTATTATTCTTGATTTGAACGGTTGATAAGAGAGCATTTGCCGTGGTCCACGCCAAACATGGCGAAATCGCCACTCACACGGCGCACAATCTCGTCGAGGTGCGTGCGGTTGGTGTCGGTGATGAAAATCTGCCCGAACCGCTTGTCCTCCGACACCACTTCGATGATGCTCTCCACGCGTGAGGCGTCGAGCTTGTCGAAGATGTCGTCGAGGAGCAGGATTGGGGTAAGCCCTGTGTGCTCTTTCAGAAACTCAAACTGCGCCAGACGCAGTGCTATGGTGTAGGTCTTGCACTGCCCCTGCGAGCCTGTCTTGCGCATAGAGTGGCCGCCCAAAAGCAGCTCAATGTCGTCGCGGTGCACACCCCTCGACGTGTAGCCGATGATGTAGTCGCGCTCACGCGTGCTGTTCAGGTGCTCCCGTAGGCCAGCCTCATTGAGGTGGCTCTTGTAGCTGAGCCTCACGCGCTCCCCCTCGCCGGCTATAGCCTGGTAGTAGCGCATGAAAATGGGTTCGAAAGCCTCAAGCCACCGCTTTCTTGCGCTGTGTATGTAGGCAGCCGTGTCGGCCATCTGCTGCTCCACGGTGTCGTAGAGCAGCGGGTCGCGAAACTCCTTCTTGATCATGGCATTGCGCTGCTCCAGCGCACGGGTATAGGTGATCACGGCGTTGAGATACTCCTTGTCGCCTTGCGAGATAATCATGTCCATCAGTCTGCGCCGCTCCTCGCCAGCTCCGCGTATGAGATCCCAGTCGCTGGGCGACACCATCACCAGGGGCAACAGCCCTATGTGCTGGCTCAGCCGCTTGTATTCCTTTCCGCCGCGCCGCGCCACCTTGCGCTTTCCGCGCTGCATGGCCACCGACACGTCCTCATCGGCATCGTGCCGGGTGTAGTGCCCCTGAAGCATCATGAAGTCGGCATCGTGCATGATCACGCTTGCGTCGGTCTGTCCTGTGCTGCTTTTGCAGAAGCTAAGGTAGTAGATGGCGTCGAGAATGTTGGTCTTACCCATGCCATTGTTGCCAATCAGGCAGTTCACTTTGGGCGAGAACGCCAGCGATGCCTCCGCTATGTTCTTGTAGTTGAGAATGGAAATGCTATTGAGTTTCATCACCACAAATTTACTCAAAAAAATGCGGAGAATAGAAATTAGAGGTTAAAAATTAGAGGTTAGACGTTAGAAATTAGACGTTAGTGGTGAATGGCGGTTGAATGGTTAGGACATTCGTCTTAACTTTCTGATTTCAGACCTCTAACCTCAGGCTTCTCCGTTGTCTTTTTGGCGGATTTCCACGCGGCGGATTTTTCCGCTGATGGTCTTGGGGAGCTCGTGCACGAACTGCATCACCCTTCCGCAAAAATTAAAAACAAATTGCCGCAAAAATTAAAAACAAATTGCCACAAAAATTAAAAATAAATATTGTAATCAAATGAAAATGATTAACTTTACGAACGAATGAAAAAATGTGAAAAAGCATAACCGATTATGGCATATTTGAATAGGGTTTTTGATGCTCAACTTAAAGAACATCTGAAAGCAATGGGTGCTGTGCTTATAGAAGGCCCAAAATGGTGTGGCAAAACTACTACTGCAAAGCAAGTGGCCAACAGTGTTATTAGCCTGCAAGACGCTGATCGTAGGGATGAGTATTTGGCAACAGCCATAGCCAAACCATCGTTCTTGCTTGAAGGAAGCGTGCCGCGTTTGATTGATGAGTGGCAAGATGCGCCCATGCTATGGGATGCTGTTCGCACAAAAGTTGATGAGCGCGGTTTGCCAGGACAATTCATCCTAACGGGGTCGAACACAGTTGACGATAGCAAGATTCACCATAGTGGCACGGGGCGAATTTCACGTTTGGAGATGCTTCCCATGAGCTTGTGGGAGTATGGAGAGTCTAATGGAAGTGTTTCGTTGATGGAGATGTTCGACAATCCACAAGAAGAAGTGTTCGCTACTTCGGAATTGAGTATGGAAGAAATAATATTTTCGGCGTGTAGAGGAGGTTGGCCTGCCACTTTGAACTTATGCGACGACAAGGCTAAGCTACTTGTTGCCAAAGAGTATGTAAAGTCGGTTTATAAAAACGACGTTTCACGCGTAGATGGAGTGAAGAGAAACCAGAAGTTAGCGCAAATGATTTTGAAATCGTATGCCCGCAACATCTCTACATTGGCAAAAACCACCTCAATCTTAGCAGATGTAACAGCTTCTGATGATATAGAATGCTCTCGACCAACTTTTGAAAAGTATATAGAGGCATTTGAAAAATTGTTCGTTATTCAAGATATTGAGGCCTGGTGTCCATCCATAAGGAGCAGAACAGCAATTCAAAGCAGCCCAAAGCGTGCGTTCTGCGACCCGTCAGTTGCCGTTGCATCACTTAATTTGTCACCTGCTGCGTTGATGACTCAATTAAAAACATTTGGATTTATCTTTGAGCAGATGTGTGCACGAGATTTTCGTGTTTATTCTGCTTCACGCGATGGTCGTTTGTCATATTACCATGACCGCTATGGGTTAGAAGCTGATTTAGTGCTTCATCTTTACGACGGTCGTTATGCGCTGGTAGAGTGCAAACTCGGCAGTCGTGAAGTGGAAGAAGGGGCCAAACACCTTTTGGAAATAAAAAAGTTAATTCAAGAGCGTAACAAAACAGAGCGGCAGATGCCACTACGTGAGCCAGATTTGATGATTGTGGTGACAGGGGGGAGAATGGCATATACACGCCCCGATGGAGTTAAAGTCATTCCACTTGCTTGCTTAAAGGATTAAAAAATATCCTCACCTGACTTCGTCATTGCGTCAC
>DLLC01000057.1 GCA_002476625.1 Porphyromonadaceae bacterium UBA7572
AATTTTGCACTTGCTGTTGGACGACTCTACATCCGAACGTCATATTGAAGCCACGGATAAAATCAGGGGGCGCAAATAGAGTGGAATGGATTTTTTTTGTAAATTTGCTTCTTAAAATAATCAGACGATGATGGATGAAAATTTTGACATAAGGAAGGAGCGCAACGTGGGCGACCAGGACGTGGAAAAGGCGCTGCGACCTGTGCGCTTTGAGGACTTTTCCGGCCAAGATAAAATTTTGGAGAACCTGCGTGTGTTTGTGTCGGCGGCAAGGCTCCGTGGCGAGGCTCTCGACCACACTCTTTTCTACGGTCCTCCCGGGCTGGGCAAAACCACGCTGAGCAACATCATTGCCAACGAGCTGGGCGTAGGCTTCAAGGTTACCTCTGGCCCTGTGCTCGACAAGCCGGGCGACTTGGCCGGGCTGCTCACCTCGCTTGAGGAGAACGATGTGCTTTTCATCGACGAGATTCACCGCCTGAGCCCTGTGGTGGAGGAGTACCTCTACTCGGCAATGGAGGATTACCGCATCGACATCATGATTGACAAGGGCCCTGGAGCGCGCTCGGTGCAGCTGTCGCTTGCTCCATTCACGCTCATCGGCGCCACCACACGAAGCGGACTGCTCACCTCCCCTCTTCGGGCGCGCTTTGGCATCAACTGCCACTTGGAATACTACAACCACGAGGTGCTGGAGCAGATTGTGAAGCGGTCGGCCCACTTGCTGGGCGTGCCCATCACCGACGACGCCGCTCTGGAGATTTCGCTCCGCAGCCGCGGCACACCGCGTATCGCCAACTCGCTGCTCCGGCGCGTGCGCGACTTCGCGCAGGTGAAGGGCTCTGGAAAAATCGACACCGCCATTGCCCGTTACGCCCTTGAGGCACTGAACATCGACAAATACGGACTCGACGAGACCGACAACAAGATCCTGCTCACGATCATCGACAAGTTTAAGGGCGGCCCTGTGGGGCTCAACACCATAGCCATGTCGCTCAGTGAAGACCCCGGCACCATTGAGGAGGTGTACGAACCCTACCTCGTGAAGGAGGGCTTCATCAACCGTACGCCTCGTGGTAGAGAGGTCACAGAGTTGGCCTACAAGCACTTGGGGCGCAAAGCTGTATCAAGTTCGGGCAGTCTGTTTGACGAATAGGGTGCCTCCCAATCCCCGGTGCAGTACCAGGGTCTTACAATAGTTCCCCTGGGTCGCTATCACGCATTATATTACTCATCACATATTACATAATTGAATTATTGTGGCTACAAATTTAAAATCACTTGCAAAAGACACTGCCATATACGGCGTAAGCAGCATTTTCGGGCGTTTTCTCAATTATCTGCTTGTGCCCCTCTACACCGCCACCCTCTCCGCCGCATCGGGCGGCTATGGCGTAATCACCAACCTCTACGCATGGACTGCGTTGCTGCTGGTGATACTCACTTTCGGCATGGAGACCACCTTTTTCCGCTTTGCCAACAAAGCGGGTGAAGACGCCGGTAAGGTCTACAGCACCACACTCGTGGCTGTGGGCGCAGTGGCACTGATGTTTGTGGCAGCCGTGGTGGGCTTCCTCCCAAGCATTTCTGCCGCCCTCGGCTATGCCGGCCATGAGTCGTGGGTGGCCTCAATGGCGATTATCGTGGCGCTCGATGCGTTTCAGGCTATTCCGTTCGCATATCTCCGCTACAAGAAAAAGCCTATCAAGTTTGCTGGGCTGAAGTTGGCGTTCATTTTCGTGAACATCTTGCTCAACCTGCTCTATTTCCTGATTCTGCCGGCCATGAAGTGTAACCTCTTCGGCATGTACGACGCTCAGTTTACGCTGAATGTGGGCTATGTGTTCTACATCAACCTCGTGACCACAGGCGCCATCACCTTCCTGTTCTGGAAAGAGCTGGTGTGCATCAAGTGGAGTTTCGACACCGCACTGCTGAAGCGAATGCTGGGCTACAGCTGGCCCATTCTGGTGCTGGGCATAGCCGGCATCCTCAACCAAGCCGCCGACAAGATACTCTTCCCCATCATCTACAAAGCCGCCGACCAGCAGAAGCAGCTGGGCATCTATGGCGCGGCGGTGAAGATAGCCATGATTATGGCACTGATCACCCAGGCGTTTCGCTATGCCTACGAGCCGTTTGTGTTTGGCAAGAGCAAGGACAAGGACAACAAAGACACCTACGCCAAGGCGATGAAATACTTCATCATGTTCACCCTCTTCGCCTTCCTTGCCGTGATTGCGGGCATCGACGTGCTCAAGCGCATTATCGCCCCTGACTACTGGGAAGGCTTGAAAGTGGTGCCCATTGTGATGGCGGCTGAAATCATGATGGGTGTGTACTTCAACCTCTCGTTCTGGTACAAGCTCATCGACAAGACCATCTGGGGCGCGGTGTTCTCCTTTGTGGGCTGCGCTGTGCTGCTGGGCATCAACTTCCTGTTTGTGCCGCATTATGGCTACATGGCATGCGCCTGGGGAGGATTTGCCGGCTACGGCACTGCTATGGTGCTGAGCTACTTCGTGGGACAGAAATACTACCCCATAGCCTACCCGATGAAGGACATCGCCATCTACACGCTGCTCGCTGCGGCACTGTTCGCCGCTATGCAGTGGCATCCGTTTGGCTCACAGATGCCCTACACGCTTTACCGCTGTGTGCTGCTGACGGTGTTTTTTATCGTGATGTTCAAGCGCGAGCACATGGCAGAGATGTTTGCAAAATTACCATTAGTGGGTAAGCACTTCCGGTAAGCGCGCTATTTTATGGTTTTTTCCACGTTTCTCTGTGCGCAATTCCATTGGTTTTCTTTATCTTTGTGAACAATTAGCTACAAGCAAGATATACACGAATGTTTGATTTCACTGTTCTTCGTCTGAGGGTTGCGCTTGCCGCATTGCTGCTTGCCGCTGCGGTGGGCATGGCGTGCGCACAGGTGAAAGTGAACGGAACGACGGCAAACTTGATTTACGACGGCATCGATGTATCGAGCTACCAGAAAGACATCGACTGGAGCGCGACCGCACAAGACAAAAACATCAAATTCGTGTATGTGAAAGCCACCGAGGGCGCCACCTACCGATCACGCCACTATCAAATCAACATCGACAACGCTCGACAATACGGCATACTGGTGGGCGCATACCACTTTTTTCGCCCCAACATTTCTGTGGAGAAGCAATTCCTCAATTTCACCTCCATTGTGAAAAAGGAGGAGCAAGACCTGATTCCACTGATCGACATAGAGGTGCGCGGCAACATTCCCGTGCAGGCTATGGTAGACTCTGTGCTCTCTTTCGCCGAAAAACTGGAGCGGCACTACGGCTGCCGTCCTATGATATACACGGGCAGCGCATTCTACAACTCCTACCTCAGCGGCAGGGTGAATGGATACCCGCTTTTCATCGCGCGATACTCTAAGGTGGAGCCTCGCCTTGTGGGGGGCGCGAAATGGGTGTTGTGGCAATTCTCCGAAAAAGGTGTGATCGCGGGCATTGACCACGCAGTGGACCTCTGTCGGTTCAACAAAGGCTGCGGGCTGAACGACATACGCATCAAGGGAGGAAAGCATTCACGCACCTCGCGCCAGCGCCAGCAGGCTTCCGTACCGCCCCGACAGAAAAACGGAGCGCTGGAGCAGCGCCGTGTGCCCGACAGAAAGGAGACCGCAAAACAGCGGAAAGAACGCGAGAAAGCAGAAAAAGAGGCGCAAAAAATGGCGGAAAAGCGCCGAGCCGAAGAGGCTAAAGAGGCAGAGCGCCTGGCCAAGCAAAAGGAAAAACTGAGAAAACTCAGGGAAAAAGAGGAGAAAGAGGCCGAAAAACAGGCGCAAAAACGCCAGGAGAAGGCCAGAAAAGAAGCCCTGAAGCAAAAAGAAAAAGAGGAAAAACTGCGCCAAGAGCAGGCCAAACGCCAGCAGAAAGAGCGCGAAGACTCTCTGAAAAAGAAAGAAAAAGAGCGCCAGGAGCAGGCCAAACGCCGGCAGTCCAATGTACGCGCTCAGCAGCAGCCTCCGGCAGCCAAGCCACGCCAGGAGCAAAAGGCTACGCCTTCCGTGAAGCAGCAGAGCAAGCCAGCCGCAGAAAAAGCACGCAAAGTTTCCGAGGCCAAGAAGCAGCCCGCAAGAAAGCAAAGCCAAAATCAGAAAGCCTCAAGCAAAGGCCGCCGGGTGAACCAAAGCAGTGCCGACAACGACGACATCTACTTCTAAGCCTCCCCCCCACACACTCTCCAAGCCACCGCTTTCATGTGAAAAAATATGGCAGTTTTTGACTGCTACTGTTCTTACTTATAGGTATTCGTCGCCATAGGTGGCCTTCACCTCTCGCACATAGTTGCGGATTTTCTGCTCCTCGGAGCGAGGCACTATCAGCAGGGCGTTGTCACTGTCGGCGATGATATAGTCGTTGAGCCCAGAAGCCACTACCAGCTTGTCGGGCTTAGCCGACACGATATTGCCACGGCAGTTCATCATCATTGCGGTTGTGCCCTGCGTCACATTTCCGTCGCGCGTCTTTGGAATGGCATCGTAGAGCGAGCCCCATGTGCCGAGGTCGGTCCATCCGATGCCGTCCACGCGGAGCACTGCCACGTTGGTGGCCTTTTCAAGCACGGCATAGTCGATTGATATGCTCTGGCTGGCGGCGTAAATCTCGCTGACAAACTCCATCTCCTTGTCTGTGCCGTATATACCCTCGCCCTCACGGAACCGGGGCGACACTTTCGACGAGGCACTGTCGGCGTAGAGGGCCTTGATGATGGCATCTGCGCTCCAGAAAAATATACCTGTGTTCCAGTAAAACTCTCCGCTGTCAACAAACACCTTCGCCAGCTCCGGATCGGGCTTCTCGGTAAAGGTTTTCACCCAGGCAAACTCTCCGTCAATCTCCTTGCCCTGCTGAATATAGCCATAGCGGGTTTCGGGATGTGTGGGCTTCACGCCAAAGGTGAGCAGCGTGTCGGTATGCTCCACAAACTCAAACGCCTTCACCAGGCTCAGCCTGAACTCATCTACACGAAGAATGAGATTGTCGCACGGTGCCACCATGATTTTCGCGTCGGGGTTGATGGTCTTGATGTGGTAGGCGGCCCACGCTGTGCCAGGGGCTGTGCGCCTGCGTGCCGGCTCGAGCAGTATCTGGCTGTCGCTGATTTCTGGCACTTGCTCCTTCACTAAGTGGGCATACTCTTTTTGGGTGAGCATAAAAATATTTTCTTGAGGGACAATGTCTTTCAGGCGCGCCACAGTGAGCTGTAGCAGCGATTGTCCAGTTCCAAGGAAGTCGATGAATTGTTTTGGCATCTGTGTGCGGCTCTTTGGCCACAGGCGGCTTCCGCATCCGCCACACATGATCACACAGTATCTGTTATTGTCGGTCATACTCTGGTTTTACTTGGTTGTTCTACATTGATATGCTAATATAGCAACTTTTCTCCTAATAACGCATACCGATTAGGGAAAATTTTAAGGAGTGATGTGATTTTATGATTTTTTAGAAGCAGAGTGGGCTTTACCCAAATTTTTCAAGCCATTTCTTTGTGCCGCACTATTCCATATTGCCTTTCCACAGCATCAGCACGAACAGGAAAAGGAGTGCTAAAATCACCAGCCAGGCCACAATGCTGAACCGCAGACTGGCGGGCTCATGGTGACGGGTGATGAAGTCGGGGGTTTTTATGAAAGGAAGCGCAGTGAGCCTCTGCTCCACAGTGGCAGCCTCAGCGACCTTCGCCGAAGATTGTCCCTCGGCACGTCCGGAAGACTGCGCCGCAGACGACTGGATGGCGCTTCCCTGCGTTTGTCCCTCCACTGAGGGTGCCGGCATAGCATCGGCCATGGGTAGCGGATTGCCGCAATAAGGGCAGAATTTAAGCCCTTTACCTGGCAGACGGCTACCACAACTGGGGCAGAAAGCGATTTCGCCCTGTGCAGGTGCCTGCGTGGAAGCCTGGTCGGCAACTGGCTGCTCCGAAGGAAGCTGGCTGAGGTCAACGGTAAATTCGCTCACACACTGTGGACAAATCACCACCCCGCCGCTGGCCTTGAGTTTAGCCACCGACAGCGACTGCTTTTTTCCGCAATGTGGACATCTTATTTCCATAGTTAAAGCCTGTGTTTATCTCTTCAGGATAGAAGTGTGTGATCCTATATGGATTGCGTACACACTGCAAAGTTACAAAAAAAATACTTCTGTCCCAACCGCCAAATTAGCGACATAGGGGAGCTACGCTGCGAAAAGTGTTGCGTCCTGCCATTCAAACCGGGGGTACGCAAACGCATACTCTCCGCTTTCCACACCTATTTTTCCTCTTTCTTTTCCTTCACCTCCTTGCGGTAAGCCTCTGCCGACTGATTGAGCGAAGCCCTTGCGGCATTGTACTCCTCGTTGAACTCCGCGTCCGTAAGCTGATAGTCGGGATCGTCCTTGTGCCTAATGGCGAGCTGGTCGTTGGCCTCCTTCGCCTTGGCACGATTGTCGATAATCTGGTAGATGTTGATTTTGTTCAACAAAGCCTGGTCCACAAGCTCTGCATTGTGGGCACTGTCGGCTATCAGCCTGTCGCATTTGCTCAGCGCTCGTTCAGCCACCATGTTCATCGAGTCGAGCTTTCCCTCCATGCGGTATTTGCCGGCATAGAACTGAAGGCGTACAAAATCATCGGGGTTGTGGCTGAGCAGGTGTTCTTGAATGTCCATCGCCTCGCGCATTCGCCCACTTCTTGCCAGCAGTTGCGCACGTGTGAAGGCAGTGTTGAAGCGTCCCTGCTGGGTGGTGTCGATCCGCGCGATGCTGTCGTTGATGCTCATGGCCTGATGCAGCAGTTCCGGGTCGGGCTTCTCGTCGTACTGGTCGATAAGCATACGCACCTCCTCCGCCATGGCTGCCACACGCTCACTGTCGGTGACGGGCGTTGACATGGATGTCACCATCGAGTCAAGATGGCCGCTTGCCGTGCCGCGGCCCTCACCGCCGTGGCAGCACCACATCAGCGGCACCAAGCCCATAGCCAAAAGAATCTGTTTCACTTGTGTAATAGAATGAATTAAGTAAATGGGCGCCGGCGGAATTTATATCAAACTCTGACACACACCCGGCAGCGCTAAATTCGTAATATCGGTAATCTCCGTTTTTGCGTGCAAATTTACTCAATTTGAGCATATAACGGATAGGTTTTTAGCCCTTTTTTGAAAAATATTCACTGAATTACTTTTAAATCACAATAATTACTATTAATTTTGCGAGCTGAAACATTGAATTTATTTTAGTTAAACATACGACATGGCTAAACAAGACATTAAACAAACTCGCACAACTGTTGACGAAGTGAACGAAACGCTCACCTCATGGGAGCAGAAAGTTGAAAACAACAAAAAGCTCATCTACATCGGCGTGGCCGCCGTGATTGTAGTGTTTGCCGCTGTTGCCATCTTTATTGCAGTTCGCAACAATGGTATGCAAGATGCTCAAAATATGGTCAACAAGGCTGATATGGAATATATGACAAAGGGCGACTCCGCAGGTCTCGTGGCCTACAAGAAAGCTGCCAATGAATCATACGCTCCTGCCAACCGTGCCGCCCAGATGGCAGCCACCATTCTTTACAAGCAGAAAAAATACGACGAGGCTATCCAGCTCCTTGAGGGCTCCGACGCCAACGGCAAAATCATGGGCCCCGCAGCGCTCTCGCTCCTGGCCGACTGCTATGTGAACAAAAAGAACTACGACCAAGCCATCAGCACCTACGACAAGGCCATCAGCAAGGCTGGCGACAACGAGTCGCTCACTCCTATCTTCATGAAGAAGAAGGCCACAGTGCTTCACGCCACAAAAAAATACGACGAGGAGCTGGCCGTGTATGAAGACATGAAGGCTAAGTTCCCAAGCTATGCGCTTAATATCAACATCGACAAATACATTGAGCGTGCAAAGGCTTCTAAATAAATTCACAGTAAAGCACTCTTGACACAAAGCAAGATAACAAGGGTTGGATGAATCATCACGATTATCCAACCTTTTTTTATAAATTTGTAGCGACATTTTTTATCAATCACAATAATCTAAAAAGAATACAAAGACACTATTATTATGAAGGCAATTTATAAGCGCGTGCTGCTCAAGCTCAGCGGTGAATCGCTTCAAGGCGAACAAGGTTATGGCATCGACCCACAGCGTGTGGCCGACTATTGCGAGCAAATCAAGGAACTGGTTGACGCTGGCGTGCAGGTGGCGATTGTGATAGGCGGCGGCAACATATTCCGCGGACTCAAGGGCGCGGCACAAGGGTTCGACCGCGTGAAAGGCGACCAGATGGGTATGCTCGCCACCGTGATCAATTCCATAGCTTTAAGTTCAGGGCTCGACGCAGTGGGCCAGCCGTCGAAAGTGCTCACCGCCATAGGCATGTTCCCAATTGGTGAGCAATACAGCAAATGGCGCGCCATTGAAGCTATGGAGCAGGGCAAGGTGGCCATCATGTCGTGCGGCACCGGCAACCCCTTCTTCACCACCGACACCGGTTCTGCCCTCCGCGGCATAGAGGTGGAGGCTGAAGTGATGCTCAAAGGCACACGAGTGGACGGTATCTACACCGCCGACCCAGAGAAGGACCCCACTGCCACAAAATTCGACAAAATCACTTACGACGAAATTTACCGCCGCAACCTCAAGGTGATGGATATGACCGCCACCATCATGTGCAAGGAAAACGGACTGCCCATCCACGTGTTTAACATGGACGTGAAGGGCAATCTCCGAAAAGTGCTCTCAGGCGAGCCTTGCGGCACACTCGTGACCCTCGAATAAGGCTCCGTACCAAATAAATATACACAATAGCTTTTTTAGTAGGGACGCGGCATGTCGCGTCTCTACTATTTTTTTCAAAAAAAACACCACAAACGTCCGAACAAGGCTGAAAAACTATCAACGGGAGGGGCACAGATCATGCAGAGGTGAGGGCATAGCAGCAGGCGAGAGCGGCCACCAGCACTATGGCGTAACACGCACACCACACTCTAAACAGGCCGCGCCACTCTCCCTCACGGTATTTGCACACCACCCACACGGCTATAGTCACAAACAGCGGCTGAAATGGGAGGGTGTAGCGGCTCACGCTCCCACTCGTCACAAAAGCCACCGAAGCTATGCACACGAATGGCCACATCGCCCACCACCCTAAGCTCTGCCGCTTCCACGACTGGGTGAACAGGTAAAACAGCACCACACCGGCCACAGCGTACCACACCCACTGAAAGCGAGTGGCCAACACTCCTACGCTCAGCGTCTCTGTCGAAGGCCAAGGAAACGGGATAAAAAACTGCACAGTGCAGGTGACGGGCAGCAGCAGCAACTTTTGCCATAAGGGCTGCTGAAAATAGCCGCTCATCATTTCGCCATACACCCCTTTCGCAAGGAATAGATCTTTCATGATATGGCCGCCCGATTCCGCACTCGCCACAATACGGGTCTGCACCTCAGCACCAAATCCATTCGACCAGTGCACACCAAGCACAATGCCTACGACCGACACCCCAAATAGCGCCACGGCGTAACGCCACATCCGCCTGTTGTCGGCAAGTGTAAGCGCCACCCCTATCATCAGGAAATACACCACACTCACACGCGTAATCGCCATAATGGCCACAGCCACGGTGTAGCACGCCACATCGCGCCATGCAGGGCCATTTAGCGTAGCGTCGAGCGCCTTCATCCGCGCCACAGCATAGGCCGCCAATGCCACCGAGAAGTAGGTGAGGGGCTCTTTGAGCAGCATTGGCCCATGGCTCATAAAATAGCCGAGCACAGCCAGTCCGAGCATCGTGAGTACAGTGATTTGAGTGCGTCCACTCTGGAGCCGCTGGCTCAGCACGCGGGCCGACATCTGGCCACAGACCACAATGGTAAGCAGCGTGAGCATCACATTGATGGCTATGGGCCACACGATGCTTGGCCCGAACAGCCGCCACGACAGCAGTATCATCAACGGGAAACCGACGAATTTGGTGTTGGGCTCTGGCACAGATCCGTTGAAGTGGCTCAGCGCCCACTGGAAATACAAAGAATCGTCGCAGTGGAGGTCAGGGTTGGCGACTGTACGTCCCACTGCCTCAGTCCATCCATAGATGTTGGCAAAAGCCCAAGCCACCAGCAAGATGCCGAACACACATATCACGAGGCCGCCCCAAGGCTCACCACCGCTAATGTGGGCATAGAGCAAACGGGGCACAGCATACGCCACGCCCAGCGCACATGCCACACCGATGCCGGTGGTGCCAAACGCCACGACAGACGCCACAAGCAGCAGGCACGCGCACACCAACTCCACGCACGTTTGCACGCGGAGAAATCGCTTCGAGGTTATGTGTGCCGCTTCCATACTATCGCCAAAAGTTCACATAAGAGTTCCAAATATGCAAAATTACACATTTTGTTTGGCATTTCTTTGATATGTAGCACAAGTTTCTATAAGGCTTGTTTTGTTTGTCCTTAATTATTCGCTAACTTTGTTACTTCAAACCACATGGTTAAAAGAGAAATGAACGACGAGCCGATGGTGATAGACGTAGATGCGTTGGTGAGGCTGCGAATGCCCCGCTACTACCGTTTCATCCCAAGATTGGCCACTCGATGCCTGGAGCGCATCATTCATCAGCGCGAGCTCAACGACATACTTGAGCGCATGTGTGGCCACGACGGAGTGGGCGCTGCCGACGAGGCGCTGCGCTATCTTGGCATTACCACGGAAGTGGTAGGCGCCGACGCCGTCCCCGCCACAGGGCGCTTTATCTTTGTTTCAAACCACCCGTTAGGAGGCCTCGACGGGCTCTCGCTCATCTCCTATTTAGGCAAGCGCTACAATGGCAATATCCGGTTTTTGGTCAACGACCTGCTGATGGCAGTAAAGCCCCTGCAGCCAGTGTTTCTGCCCGTGAACAAATACGGGAGGCAGTCGCGCGCGCGCGCCGAGGAGATAGAGGCGCAGTATATGGGCGACAACCAGATGGCCACTTTCCCGGCAGGCCTCTGCTCCCGAATGGACAGCAGCGGCAATGTGCACGACCTCCAGTGGCAAAAGTTTGTGGTGACACACGCCATTCGCACCCACCGACACATCGTGCCCATGTACTTCGACGGCACGAACTCCCGCTTCTTCTACCGCATGGCACAGTGGCGAAAGCGACTGGGCATAAAATTCAACGCGGAGATGATTCTCTTGCCGGGAGAAATGTTTAAAAGCAGTGGCAAAAACTTCCGCATATACATGGGGCAGCCTATCCCGTGGACGAGCCTCGATGCTCATCATCCGCTTGACGAGGCCCAGCGTTTGGCAGAAATTTGCTATGCGCTAAAACCCGAAACTGTGTAGAACAACAATTGAATATGAATGGTGAAAAAATCATAGAACCCGTTGACATCAGCCTGATTGAGAGCGAGCTGACGCCCGACCGCATGCTGCGCCGCACCAATAAGGCCGGCAATGAGATTTACATCGTGGATGCCCACTGTGCGCCCAACATCATGCGTGAGATAGGCCGACTGCGTGAGATCTCTTTCCGCGCCGGAGACGGAGGCACCGGCAAGGACTGCGACATCGACGAGTTTGACACGATGCCCACACCTTGCCGCCAGCTATTTGTGTGGAATCCGCATGAGCGTGAAATCATAGGCGCCTACCGCTACATCATCGGCAAAGACGTGGAAATACTGCCCGACGGCACTCCACACATAGCCATGAGCCACATGTTCCGCTTCTCAAAGGAGTTTATGAGCCATTACTTGCCCATCACCATAGAGCTCGGCCGGTCGTTTGTGCGCCCCGAATACCAGTCCACACGCATGGGCGTGAAATCGATTTTCGCACTCGACAATCTATGGGACGGTCTGGGCGCGCTCACCGTGCTGCACCCGGGCGCAAAATACCTGTTCGGCAAGATGACGATGTATCCCTCCTACCAGAGGGAGTGCCGCGACCTGCTGCTCCATTTTCTGCGCCACTACTTCCCCGACCGCGACGCACTGGTCACGCCTATTGAGCCGATTAGGCTGGAGCTGAGCCAAGAGCGCGCCTCGTCGTTTTTTGTGGGCGACGACTTCAAGGAAGACTATCGCCGCCTCAACAAATTTGTGCGCGACCACGGAATCAACATTCCGCCCCTGGTAAACGCCTACATGAACCTGTCGCCCACCATGCGCTTCTTCGGCACCGCCATCAACCATGAGTTTGGAGAAGTGGAGGAAAGCGGCATTTTTATTAACATTGACGAAATCACCGACCAAAAGAAAAGTCGGCATATCCTCACATTTGAAAAAACTGCAAAGTGAAAAAGATTCTCCTCCGCGCCATGAGCGCCGCAGCAGTGTGCCTATTCGTATCAACACAAATTCACGCCTCCACGCCCTTTGAATTGGAATACGAGGGAGGCGTGACAGCCAACTACGGAAAAGGCGACCTGGCGCCATACTACATCAGCGCAGGCCGTGGCGGCACGCTCACACAGCAATACTCCACCCTGCTGAACGCCTCAATACGGCACCAGACCGACACCACGCGCTGCTTCTCCTACGGGTTTGGGGCAGAAGTGTGGGGCGGATACACCAGTTCGCTTTCGTATGAGCGTTACGACCTTGCCTCCGGCCAGTTCCATCGCCATGCACAGCATCCTGCCCGGGCATGGGTGCAGCAAATTTATGCCGAAGTAAAATACCGCAGCCTGTTTGCCACAGTGGGCGCAAAAGCGCCACACTCGCCGCTGGCTTCAGCCGATCTCTCAAGCGGCGACCTCGTGCGAAGCGGCAACGCACGCCCAGGCACCGGGGCATGCGCGGGGTTTGTCAATTTCCAGACCATTCCCTACACCAAGGGGTGGCTTCAAATCAGTGGCGAGATAGGCTATGAGCGGCTCTCCGACTCCAACTGGCTCAACAATCACTACAATTACTACAACAATTTCATCACCACGGGCTACTGGCTCAACTACAAGCAGTTTCACCTGCGCACACGCCCCGACCAGCCAGTGGTGTTCACTATAGGCGCACAGGCGGCGTGCCAGTTTGCCGGCACACAGCGCATCTATGAGAATGGCGTTCTCACCAAGACGGTGAAGATGCCTGCCAATTTTAAAAGTTTCTTCCGCAGCATCATTCCTGGCAGCGGGGGCAGCAATCCCGGCGACCAGGCGTATGTGGAAGGCAACCACCTGGGCAGCTGGGACATCATTCTCGAATACAAGAATAAGCGGATGGGCAAATTCCGCGCCTATCACCAAACCATCTGGGAAGACGGGTCGGGCATCGGCCTCCAAAACGGCTTCGACGGGCTGTGGGGACTGGAGTGGCGCGCGCCAAAGAAAGGGCTTGTGAGCGCGGCGGTGATCGAATACCTCGACTTCACCAACCAGAGCGGGCACATCCACTTTTCGGAAGAACTGAACCAAGAGTCACCCATACAAGGCGGAGCCACAGGCATGGACGACTACTACAACAACTACACCTACAATGGCTATCAAAACCGGGGCATGTCGATAGGCACGCCATTCATCAAGGGCACCATCTACAACACTGACGGCTACATGCGCTATCTCGACAACCTGGTGCGCGGCTTCCACGTGGGCCTGAAGGGATACATCAGCAGCGTAATCGACTACCGCGTATTATTCTCCTACCGTAAAGCCTACGGCACGGCTGAGCACCCTCGCGCCAAGAGCACGAGCGCCACTTGCCTGCTGGTGGAGGCTGGAGCACAGCCTCTGTGGCTGAAGGGACTTGCCCTCAAGGCACAGTTCGCTTTCGACCGTGGCTCCCTTTTAGGCAACAACACGGGGGGCATGGTGTCGGTTTCGTATCACGGCAACTTTAACATCAAGAAATAATGAAGCATCTTATCACATATTTTTGGATTCTCGTGGCCGCAATGGCTTTCGGCTCGTGCACACACAATGGCGGCGATATAGGCGTGTGGTTCGGAACCTGGACCATCGAATCCGTGACAGTGGACGGCACTGCGGTGCCCGACCCTGCCGGCGCACACTACTCCGTGCAGTTTCAAGGAAAAATTGTGCTGGTGAGGCTCGTGGACGACCGCCACGACCCTTACACCGCCACCTATGGCAACTGGGCTGAAGACGGCGACCAGATGCAGTGGCTATTCCCCGAAGAGGACATGTACTTCGTGCAGCTCCCAGGCCTCACGAGGGTCAACAAGTTCACCATCATAGAGAAAAGCGCGCACCTCGTGAAGCTCCAGCAGGTGAGCGAAGCTGGCGTCACCTACACCTACACACTGCGCAAACTTGTGTAAGTGGCAAAATTTCACTCTTTTAGAAAAAAGTAGTAACTTTGTGGCACTGTGATTGCAACATTTAAATATCAACAACTATAACACAAATAATATCACCTTATTACGATGAGTAAATTTAATTTCGTAAAAGAACTCGAATGGCGCGGCATGATCAACAACATGATGCCCGGCACCGAAGAACAGCTCAACAAAGAAATGACATCGGCCTATGTGGGTATCGATCCCACTGCCGACTCCCTACATATCGGCCACCTCGTGGGCATCATGATGCTGAAGCACTTCCAGCGCGCAGGCCATAGGCCCATCGCGCTCATAGGCGGCGCCACCGGCATGATCGGCGACCCCTCGATGAAAAGCCAGGAGCGCGTGCTGATCGATGAAGCCACACTCCGCCACAATCAGGAGTGCATTCGCCACCAGCTCGAAAAATTCCTCGACTTCGACAGCTCCGCGCCCAACGCCGCCATCCTGGTCAACAACTACGACTGGATGAAAAACTACAGCTTCCTCCAGTTTATCCGCGACGTGGGCAAGCACATCACCGTAAACTACATGATGGCCAAGGACTCAGTGAAAAAGCGCCTGGCAGCCAATGCCGACCACGGCATGTCGTTCACCGAATTCTCTTACCAGCTCCTGCAAGGCTACGATTTCCTGTATCTCTACGAGCATGAGGGATGCCGCCTGCAGATGGGTGGCAGCGACCAGTGGGGCAACATCACCACCGGCACAGAGCTCATCCGACGCATGAACGGCGGCGAGGCGTTTGCCATCACCTGCCCCCTTATCACCAAGGCCGACGGCACCAAGTTTGGCAAGACAGAGGGCGGCAACGTATGGCTCGACCCTAAGCGCACATCGCCCTACAAGTTCTACCAGTTCTGGCTCAACGTGAGCGATGCCGACGCGGCCCGCTACATCAAGATATTCACCGACCTCACCCAAGAAGAGATTGCAGCCCTTGAGCAGGAGCAGGCTGCCGACCCAGGCCAGCGCCCGCTGCAGAAGCGACTCGCCAAGGAAATCACCACCATGGTGCACTCGGCTGCCGACTATGAAATGGCAGTGGAGGCCTCACAAATCCTGTTCAGCGGCAAGGCAAAGGACATCCTCCACAAAATTGACGAGAGCACACTGCTGAGCGTGTTTGAGGGCGTGCCACAGTTTGAGATCAGCAAGGCGAAGCTCGAAGAGGGCGTGCCAGCCATCTCGCTACTCACCGACGAGGCCGCAGTGTTCGCCTCAAAAGGCGAGATGAAAAAGATGACGCAAGGCGGAGGCGTGAGCATCAACAAGGAGAAGCTCACCGACCAGAACGCCACCATCGGCACAGCCGACCTGCTCAACGGCAAATACATCCTCGCCCAGCGCGGCAAGAAGAACTACTTCCTCCTCATCGCCAAATAGCCCAAAAGCACACACATCATTATCCCAATACGAGAATGGGGCTGAGCCGTAAAACAACATTCAATTACGGCACAGCCCCTTTCTCTTTTTTCATCTTTGTAATTAGAAGGAGAGAATCAATTACAGTTCCTCCAGTTCCTCATCAGCGTCTTCTTTAGGCTTTAGAAAAGATAAAAACACATTTAAAAAAGCGGTCTCTTTAAAGAAATAGTTAGGATCCGCCTCCATTTTCTCCTGAATGAAAGAGAATCCAAAGTTAGCATACTGCAAACCTCGTTCCTCCTATCCAAAAATCAAAAATCAAAAAAATACCATAAATATTTTAACCAAAATCACCACCACACAAACATAATTTTTTACTATCTTTGTTTTTAAAAACAAGCATTAAATTCTGAAAAGGGCCAAATGATGAATATACAACGGCAATAGTGCCGGTAACTTTTAGAAGAAAACTCCTTTGTAGTTGTGCAGGTTTGGTCGCCTTCAGATGCTACATCGGAGTTTTTAAATTTATATTAATGACAAGGCGAAAAACAATAAGAGTTTTTGAGGGATTTGCAGGATATGGAGGAGCATCGTTTGGGTTAAAGCGATCAGGCATAAAGTACAAAGTAATTGGCATGTCTGAATTTGATAAATTTGCAAGTGCCTTGTTAGCACAAAATTTTCCAAAAATAAAAAATTGGGGTGATATAACCACCATTGATCCTGAAAAACTACCTGACTTCGATTTGTTTACGGGAGGCTTTCCTTGTCAACCTTTTTCTACTGCCGGACTACAACTTGGTGAAAAAGACAAGTATGGAAGAGGCACTCTGTTTTATCACATTATACGCATTTGTGCAGTTAAGAAACCTCAATATCTACTGCTTGAAAATGTCAAAGGGCTAACCCAGAAAAAATTTTCGGAATATTTTGATATGATTAAGCAATCTTTAAAAGACTTGGGGTATGGAGACATTGCTTATGCTGTATTAAATTCCAAAGATTATGGGATTCCTCAAAATAGAGAAAGATTATGGATATTTGCTCGACTCGGTGGTTTGCCGAAAAATTTCAACATAGTTCCGCCAAAAAAAAAATTAAAATATCGTTTTGGGGATTTTCTTGATGAAAATCCTCCGAAGGAACTATATCTTTCAGAAGCCCAAATAGAACATCTTAAATTCAAACACAACATCAACTCTTTTAAGGTGAATGAGCCATTGTGCTTTGATGTATACAATAAAAAGATTAAAACAGACGCTGTTTGCATAACAATAACGCAACCAGAACATAATAGTCTTAGAGTTATAGAAAAACCTTGTGGTGATAAGGAAATTGTTCGTAAGATGTCTGTTGATGAACAATTCCGATTTATGGGATTCAAAGATGGTGAACTTGATTATACAGGCCAATCATACTCTCAAATGTCCAAACGAGCCGGTAATGGCTGGGATATTAATTTAGTTGGAATTTTGGTAAAACATATATTTTCACAATTATGATACTTAACTTACATTCTCTCGCATTTGGAACGGACACCCTTTCTGGTGGAGGAAATCCGGCATGGGGAACAGAAATGGGGCAAGGCCAAGGTTATCGTTTTGCTTTTGAGGATTATTCAGACTTTATAACTGCTATGGTTTACAATTCTATTCCAAACCCAGGGGAAAGAATTTATTGTCCACTTGGAAAAGGAGGGAATCAAGCTTCAAACTATGAATTCGTTGTAGGGAGTTTATTCAACAATGTTTATGTTAATGGAACAAAAGTCGAAGGGAAGTTTCTCTTGCTTATTGTGAAAAAATTGAAAGGTGCTAACCATATTGGTAGAAGGACTTTAAAATACAATCCTCATATGACATTAGATGAGGTTAATTACAATGAGGAGTGCTACAAGAATATGGCAAAAGCATTGGGCGTGAGTCCAAACGGATCATGGTTCGTTAGCCAGATTAATGTCAAGCATCAAGATGAGCTTCATTTTACAGCACATGTTTTAAATGTAGATTTCCAGACGATATTTAAGGACTCCAATGATCGTTCTAAAAAGTTGCAACAAAAGCTATATGCATTCGCACAAGAAACAAATGATAGCAAATTGAAAAAACATTTAGATACTTTTACTTTAGACTTTCCTCTTCAGCAGATCTATTTTGGTGCACCGGGCACAGGCAAATCCCATGAAATAAATGAATTGTGTGCTGAGTATGAAAATTATCGTACCACTTTCCACCCGGACACCGACTATGCTTCATTTGTCGGTTCGTATAAGCCTATCACCGAACAAGTGCCGAGGTACACATATATGGGTGACAAGGCAATAGCCGTGAAAGATGAAAAGGGCAATCCAATCATTGATTCCAAAATTACATATCGATATGTTTTTCAATCTTTCTTGAAAGCATATATTGCCGCATGGAAAGAACAAGAGAATGAGGATCCAAAGCCTGTATTTCTCATTATTGAAGAAATAAACCGTGGTAACTGCGCTCAAATATTTGGCGATATTTTTCAACTGCTTGACCGCAATGCAGCCGGATTTTCTGATTATCCCATCGTTACAGATGATGACCTTTCCAAGGAGTTGGAAAATGTTCTTGGCGAATTGAACATTTCAAAACGCAAGGAAATCAACAGTTTGTACAAAGGCGGAAAAGATGTTGTTGGCGGTGTGATTAATGGAAAAAACTTGCTGTTGCCAAACAATATGTACATTTGGGCGACCATGAACACGAGCGACCAATCTCTATTCCCGATAGACTCAGCATTCAAACGCCGTTGGGATTGGAAGTATGTGAAAATCAAGAACGCAAACAAAGACTACCGTATTGTATTCTCAAATGGCAATGGATACGATTGGTGGCAATTCGTCAGCAAAATTAATAGCCGCATTGAGGGTGGAGAAATTCAACAAGAGGATAAAAAACTTGGCTATTTCTTTGCCAAAGCTAAGGAGCAAGATGGTAAAAACATCATTACCGCAGAAGCATTCCTCTCAAAGGTCATTTTCTACCTTTACAATGATGTGTTCAAGGACTTCGGATTTGAAGATGATTTCTTCAAGGACAAAAATGGTGATACAATGACTTTCGCTTCTTACTTTGACGATTATGGGAATATGGATGAGTACCGAGTAGAACAGTTCATCGCAAATCTTGGGCTTGAGCCCTTTGTGATTGAGGATTCTGTAGAGGACTCTCAAACAAGTAATGCGAAAATACTAATCGGTAATGTAGCAACAAGCCTACGCAAAACTCTGTACCAAATAACAAAGCAAGCCATAGAGAACAACCCGGCATTGACCTTTGATGAGATAAAGAATGCAGCCTCTGTGATTCAGCGTGCTCAAGATTTGTTCTTGCTGGCGGATAATATTGAAGCGTGGAAATCAGAACATGCGAATGACAAATCCTCAGACCAACGATATTTGTTTAAGGATCCATTACAAGCAGCCGGCACATCTTTTGTCGTATTATCCCAATGGGGTTATATAGGCAAATTAAAAGAGCCTTTTGCAGAATATGCGAAAAGGTTGGGCGTTGAAATCAAGTTTAGTGAATGAAACTGCTGATAGAGGAATACCGATATCCTTTTGACCTCGTTAAAGAACTATTCCCCAACATTGATGAACTTGACGTGGTTGATGGCGTGGCGAGCATTAATTATGTTGGCTACTTCTATCATTCAGCGCAACAGGAGTGCGTTTTCATTTTGTCAAAGGTTGTTCTTGACCAAAACGACAAAGTGTTTGGCAAATACGATCCAAAGGACATCATCGACATTAACGGCGAAAATCCACTCACCGTAAATGAGAATAAGTTTATCTATGGTTTGTCGGTATGGATTTACCGTGCCATTTCCGTATATCTGTCCGATTGTATCGCGCAGGGTAAAGACCACACAATCGTAAAGCACCAGAAACTCATTAAAGTAGGCAATGGTAAAAAAAGGCTCAGCAACACCTATCTCGACATCCTGCTTGCCCTTATTGATTTTAACCGCCAAAACCAAGATTGGTTTATGTTCATTCTAAAGAATATTCACAGTGGCTATAACAAAATTAATTGGAGCAAAACCATAACCCAATCACAAGCGTTTATACAGGACGACGAGCCTGTGTATATCAATCCTGTGACGAAAAAACGCCATATCAACTTTGACGAAGAACTTCTAATCATCTTTTATTCAATATTAAACTACCTCAAAGAATTTTATGGTTTTCATGTTCGCATTAACGTGAACTACGACCTGATTACAGGACGGAGATTTAACCAGTATCTGAACAAAGGTTTTGGCCTGCAACGGCTGTGCAAAATCAAATACAAATACTTCAGCGACAAGGCTCTCCAGCTCTGGGAACTTTGCTACGCTTTCTTTGAGCAGTCCTCGCAAGTGCGAATGAATGCTCAAATCAATGAGTTCTTGCTTGTCAAAAACTTCAACATCGTGTTTGAGGCCATTATAGATGAGTTGATTGGTGACACAAAGCTGCCGGACAGGCTCAACAAAAAACAGGCTGACGGAAAAGAAGTTGACCACATATATCTGTGGAATAGCCTTACAAATGTAGAGCCGAACAAGCAAGTATATTACATAGGCGACAGTAAATATTACAAGCAAAAGAACGAGATTGGTCTTCCGTCTATTGCAAAACAATACACTTATGCAAGAAACGTAATCCAATGGAATTTGAACCTGTTTTTTGGGGAGAATGCAGATGAAACGCCCCATGAAACAGATTTTTGTCTGCGTGATGAACTGACAGAAGGGTATAATGTAGTGCCAAATTTCTTTATAAGCGCCACCATACCGGACAACTTGCAGTATGACGATAACATCGATGAGACCAAACGTTCGGCAAAGACACACGTTTCACGTCAATTCAAAAACCGGCTGTTTGACCGAGACACCTTACTCATCACGCATTATGATGTCAACTTTCTTTATGTGGTGTCGCTCTATGCTCGCAACAACGCCTTTCAAAAGAGGAGCTGGAAGCAAAAGGTTCGTAACATCTTCCGTGACAAGATTCGCGAAGAACTTGGCAAACGTTACAATTTTTACGCAATGCGGGCAAAACCGGATATTGATGCCAAACAATACATTGAGACCCACTTCCGCGACATACTCGGGAAAGTGTTTGCTCCATACGAAGACAAAGGAATCATTTCCCTTGCACTTGACAATCGAGAAGAATTTACAGAGGAAAACGCAGGCTTGCTTACAAAACTCAGCAACTCGTTCAAAGTCGTTGAGTGCAATCTGGGGCAAGACCCGCGGCCACTTTTGCCTCCAACCACAAACCCCACCAAACTACAAAGTGGCAAACAGGGTATTTTGATGGTGATGATGGAGAGTTATACTACCAAAAGTGCAAAATTTACATCTTCGGGCAAACTTGCCATTGGCATTAAGTACACGGAGCGAGGAATGGAAATCATTAACAACCTTTCTCAGATAGGATATATTCTGTTTCACACATGGAACAAGTCAGACCAACGTTTGTTTGCCATAAAAGATGATTGCCAAATCGTTGCCAAGCCCGCAGTTCCGGAGGATTATTACATGACGCCGAAGAACCCCACGCACCCCGATGGCACCCCTGACGAAGCACAATTCTTATACATTCTGCTCACCGCAGACATGAACACCACGCTTGATGCAACAAACATAGACTGTAACAAAAAGAAATACATCTCGCAAAAAGAGCGCTACGATGCCCAGTTTGCAAGAATAGAAGAACTAATGACAATGACCATAGAATAATATTGGGGGGCGCTAATCGTTATATGTCACAACTTAAACAAACAATTAATAAAACAACATAAATTATGGGATTGGTCTATTATAAATACATAGATATTGGGGGTGCAAAATGTATGCTTGAAAAAAATAATCTTCAATTCACCAACGCCACTCAATTGAATGATCCTTTTGACTGCCATCCAAAATTACTTGATTATTCGAATGTCCCAACCTCAAAACTTCAAGGTTGGATTCCAAAAGAATGTTGGATTGAAAAAGAAGAAACAAAGGCATTCAGTATGCGCAACGAGACTTGGCTGTGCAGTTTGTCTAAAGTTTTTGATTCTCTACTAATGTGGACTCATTATTGTTGTAACCACAAAGGCATTTGCATTGGACTTGACATTGATAAAGTGATGGAGTCTGCTCCACCCATGTTTGGGGCAATTTACCAGAAACCATTCGTTGTTGAAGTTCAATATCAAGACATTATAAAACGGGCAGATGCAAATAGCGTAAAAGAACCTCTTTTTACGTATCAATGGCGTGTAAAAGCAAAAGAATGGGAATATGAACAGGAAGTTCGTTTGGTCATACCAAAACCATGTGGGTTATATGCCTCTTTGCCACCGCAACAAGCCAATCAGAATAAAGAAATTTGGGATGGACGTGAAATTCATCATTATTTGCCTTTGAATGCAGAGTGTTTTTACTCTATATATTTTGGCATAAATATTGATGAAACAGAAAAATGGAAAATAATCACGTATGCTCGTCAACATCTAAACCCAAAAATTAAATTATATCAAATGAAAGTGGATGAAGATGCTTTCAAATTAAGAGCAATGCCCATATGATTATAGTGCCATCGCCCAACATCGTTATAGACGTTATGAAAAAGGAAGTAAATACTAAGGCCGTAATTTCTACTTTAGCAAAGAGGACCAGCTCTTTTACTGAAAATGTCACACCCATTTTGCATTATGAGCGCAACTTATTTTTATGTAGGCTGTATTATTCTTTATCTTGCTGAAGGCGGTCGGCCTCCTCTTGGGCGAGGCGCTGGCGGTCGGCTTTGGTGAGGGCGTCGTCGGGGTCGGAAACCACCTGGAACTTGTCGTTCTCGTCAGCGAAGTCCTCCTCCCAGTACTCGTCGTCCCACTGGCGCTCGGTGTCGTCCCAGCTCATCTTTCCGCCGGCATTCTCGTCGTCGGAGGCAGTGCGCATGGGCTTCTCGGCTTCAAAGATGAAGTCGTCTTCCTCCTTCACGCGGTGACTGGCTGCAAGGTCGCGGCTGGTGAGCGTATCGGGAATGCGGTTGCGCTCGTCGTTGATAGTGCGCCACAGCACGTCCTTTAGTTCGGTAAGCCCCATCTGTGCCACCGATGAGATAAACACCGTGGGAATGCCGTCGGGCAAATGCTCGCAGAGCATCTGTTTCAGTTCATCGTCAATCATGTCGCATTTAGTCACGGCAAGCACACGGGGCTTGTCGGCGAGGTCGGGGTTAAATGTGGTCACCTCATTGCAGAGAATCTCGTACTCCTTCACAATGTCGTCGGCGTCGGCAGGAACCATAAACAGCAGCACAGCATTACGCTCGATGTGGCGAAGGAAGCGGAAACCAAGCCCCTTGCCCTCGCTCGCGCCCTCTATGATGCCGGGAATGTCGGCCATCACAAACGACTGCTGACCACGGTAGCTCACAATGCCCAAATTCGGTTCAAGTGTGGTGAAGGGATAGTTGGCAATCTTAGGCTTGGCGGCAGATATCACCGACAGCAATGTGCTCTTGCCCGCATTAGGGAAGCCTACAAGCCCCACGTCGGCAAGCACCTTCAGCTCCATAATCACCGCTTTTTCCACCCCGTCCTCGCCACGCTGGGCATAGCGGGGAGTCTGGTTGGTGGCCGTCTTGAAATGAGTGTTGCCCAAACCGCCACGACCACCGCGAAGCAGCTTCACCACCTGGCCGTCCTCAGTCACATCACAGAGAAACTCGCCGGTTTCGGCGTCATACACCGCTGTGCCGCATGGTACCTCAATGGTGCGGTCCTCGCCATCCTTGCCGTGGCACTGGTTCTCATAGCCAGGCTCGCCATCGGTGGCAAAGATATGACGCGTGTATTTCAGATGAATCAGTGTCCACAAATTGCTGTTACCCTTCAGAAAGATATGGCCGCCACGGCCACCATCGCCACCGTCAGGCCCTCCCTTAGGCATATATTTGGCACGGTGCAGATGAGCAGATCCATGTCCGCCACGGCCGCTCCGGCACATAATCTTCACATAGTCGATAAAATTCGATTCAGGCATATAATCTATTGTGTAAGATGTTTGAAATTAGAGATTAGAAGTTAGATTTTAGAAGATAGTGAATTAAGGTAAGCCGACTGGAAGAATACGTAAAGTCTAAACATCTAATTTCTAATACTGCCACAAAGTTACGAAAAAGAACGGACACACCACAAATTTACCTAAGGAATAAATGTATTTGAAGAATAAGCGGGCAATATTATTGTAAATTCAAAAATAATTCGTAACTTTGCAGCGTAAGAAATGCCCAAGTGGCGGAATGGTAGACGCGCACGTTTCAGGTGCGTGTGCCGCAAGGCGTGAAGGTTCGAGTCCTTTCTTGGGCACTTTTATAGGCTGTTAATCAATCGATTAACAGCCTATTGTTTTTTTGTGGGTGTAACATTCAACCAATATTTTTGACTCTCCCGATAAAGCAAGGGGCGCGTTGTGCTCTTTGCATTGTGCAATGTTGCTTCTGCCGTGGTTCCCACGGATGAAATCTGGGCTTTGTGGTGTGTAGTGTGGTAGGTGGGTCTGTTGGCGCCCAGGTGTTTGCCTTGCCATTAAAGTGGGGGATGCTTGGGTGGCTTGTGCAAAAAACGAAGACTGGCCACTTCCCTTTTGGGGAATGACCAGTCTTTGTTTTATATTGAGTGTGGTTTTGCTAAATCACACCGCTTATTATTCTCTGTGTGAGATTAGAGCTGTGGACCAGCTGCTACGAGAGCCTTGCCGGCAGCGTTGCTTTCATACTTAGCGAAGTTCTTGATGAAGCGAGCTGCGAGGTCTTTTGCTTTTTCTTCCCATTCAGAAGCGTTAGCGTAAGTGTCGCGTGGATCAAGGATGCCGGTGTCAACACCTTCGAGCTTGGTAGGAACTACGAAGTTGAAGAAAGGAATCACCTTTGTAGGAGCCTTGTCGATTGCGCCATTGAGAATAGCGTCGATGATGCCACGGGTGTCGCGGATAGAGATACGCTTGCCTGTGCCGT
>DLLC01000051.1 GCA_002476625.1 Porphyromonadaceae bacterium UBA7572
CAGGCGGTAATCAAGGTCGGTAAGCTCAGCGTTTAGCCCATGGTGGTCCCAGTGCTCATACCCTCCCACCTGAGCGGGCTTGAGCAAGGCCTGCACATCATTGATGGCGTAGAACGAGAGGAGGTCGCGCCAGTTCATTTTCCAAAGCCTGGCGAGCAGATCTCCATCGGCCAGGGCCATGCGCGAACTCTCATAGAGCAAATATTTGGTGGTGATGCGCTTATCGCGATAAGTGGCAAACTCAGTCATTGGAATCACCAGTGTGTCAATCTTGTTTTGGCTGAGCATACGCTCCGCCAGCAGATACACGCCCCAGTACATCTCGCCATCGGAGCAGCGGTTGGCCCAGCCAGGAAGCAGCGAGTCGCAGATGGCGTCGCGCCCATGCGAATTGCCCAGCACAAGCACTCGCGTGCCACGGTCTAAACGAAAATCGAGCGCGCGCCCCATGTGGGCAAGGGTGGCGAGCTTCACGCCGAGCACCAGTGTCAGGCTCAGCGGAAAGGCCACTGCTATGGTTTTTAAAAATCGATGCTTCATTGCGTTCTAAAACTGGAAATACACAAAAGTTCCGCCCTCCGGCGAGGCCATAACCGACAGCGCCACCACAAGCGTCACCACCACGGCCACATCGCGCCACCATACCGACGCCACGGCACGCCCCTTAATCTGTGGCGCGCTCCCCCACTCTTCCACGGCGTCTTTCACCACCACAATCGCCACAGCCACCAGTATCATCAACAGCGAAAACCGGGTGTCGGCATCGCCAAGGGTGAAATTCGACGGATGGAGGGCGCGCTTGAAATGCACAATGGCCATCTCAATGGAGCCTGCGCGGTAAATGAGACGCGCCAGTGACACCACCACAAACGTGAGCGCCACATGCAGGCACCTCTGCAAGGCGGTGAACCGCTTCTTGTTCCACCCAAGCGCACGCTCCGCGCACAGGCACAGCCCATGCACACCGCCCCACGCCACATAAGTCCACATGGCGCCATGCCACTGGCCACTGGCCAGAAAAGTGACCATCAGATTAAAATACACACGCCACCGCGCGCAGCGGCTGCCGCCAAGCGGAAAATACAGATAGTCGCGAAACCACGTGGAGAGCGAGATGTGCCACCTGCGCCAGAACTCACTCACCGTGGCGGAAAAATAAGGATGGTTGAAATTATCGTTGAGATGAAAGCCCATAATCCTTGCCGACCCAATGGCTATGTAGGTGTAGCCCGCAAAATCGCCATATATCTGAAAAGGGAAGAGGAATATGCCCAAAAGCGAGGAATAGCCGGCGGCATGGGGCGTGTCGAACACGTTGCCCACATAAATCGCACACCTGTCGGCCAGCACCAGTTTCATGAAATAGCCCCACAGCATCAGCTTCAGCCCCGACAGAGCCTTGTCGTCGTCAAACGTGCGCCGCTCGCGAAACTGCGGCAGCATATTGCCCGACCGCTCGATAGGCCCGGCCACCAGCTGCGGGAAAAAAGAGATAAACAGCGCATAGTTCACCACGCTGCGCTCCGCCGCCACCGTGCCGCGGTACACATCCACCGTGTAGCCCACCGACTGAAACACGAAGAACGACACCCCCACCGGCAGCAGAATGTGGGGCAGCGGCACCTGCATCCCTATGCCCAGCGCGTGAATCACCCAGTTCACTGTGGCCACGCCGAAATCGGCATACTTAAAGTAGGCGATCAGCGCCAGATTGAGCACCACGCCAGCGCCCATGATCCACTTCCGGCCCACACGGCTGCCCGTGCCAGCCATCCACAGCCCCGCGCCATACGAAATCAGCGTGCTCGCCGCCAGAAGCAGCCCGTAGCTCGCGTTCCAGCACATGTAGAAGTAGTAGCTCGCCAAAAGCAGCATCACATTGCGCGCACGCTGCCCCCTGATGCACCAGTAAAGCAGGCACACCACCGGGAAAAACGCCACAAACGACCACGAGTTAAATTCCATACATATTCACACTCCAGAGCTGCGCGGCAACCAGTTCACACGCATGCCCCACCACACCGGCAGGATCCACACACACGCCCAAGCAGGCCACGCCCCCATTCCGCTCCACAAAGATAATCATAATCCCCGAAACCACCACACCCCGCAGCCAAGTAAACCATAGTTTATCCTATCATAAACTTTCAGAAATAGTACCAGTTCCACCACATTCTTGGCAACGTATTTTCACCGTTCCTTTGCCAGAGCATTTAGTGCAACTTTCGATTCCCGTTTCGCCACAATAATCACAACGCTTATTGCCACGTCCATTGCACCAGGAGCATTGCTTGTGTCCTAAGCCATTGCACGACGAACAATACGAGCGGCCACTTCCAGCGCAACTTGAGCAGTCTTTTTGCCCGCGTCCCCAGCACCAATGACACTGGTTGCCCCAAGCATCATAGCCAGTGCCATTGCATGAGCTACACGTTTCACTTCCAGAACCACCACATTGCCAGCAGCTTTTTTGCCCAGAACCACCGCAACTAACACACGTTTCTTGCCCATTGCCATAGCAATATGGACACTTTTCATGGCCCGAGCCACCACAATAGGAACACCTCATCTCTCCATCGCCTCCGCAACAAGGACATTCGACTATGGTGTAGCCATCACCACCACAGCTTGAGCATTCTTCCGTGGTGGTAGTGCCATCGCTTCCGTCACCAGATGAAGATCCGACACAGCCACCCAGCACCACCATGGAAGCACACATCGAAATTAAAAAGATTACAAGCGATTTACCAACCATCAAGTTCACGATTTTTCAGCTATTCTCCCACTTGTCACGGTTCTCCTTGTCTTTTTTGCGCTTGTTGCCAAAATAGACAAGCAGCACGCCTATTATCGTCCATGTGCACACACTGTTGAAAGCTCTTGCCAAATACTGAGAGTTCTCTGTAGCCGTAAAAATTGCCGCTACCAACAAAATTCCCGCTATCACCAGACAAACTATTCCTGCCGCTTTCATAGTTGCTCACCCCCTTTCTCATTTGAGCCATTCTCGGCTGAAACAAATTCCGTACCCTTCTTCTTACAGCATAAGATAATGATTAACCCTAAGCATGGAGAGAGAAACAAGCACGTAAGAAAAGACAGCCCGTACCCAATTGAGCGGTTTTTGCCCAAGAGCGCCACCAATGCCGATAAAACAATACAGCCAAGTAATCGCACAAACAAATCCATTTTTCTCTTAATATTTCAATTAGTTAAACAATTCATTATTCATTCTCTTCTCCAATTTGAGCAACTCATTATAGTTATTTTTATTTTGCACCATCAACTGGAAAATCTCAGTGGCCTTCCGCTGTCGCGCTACGTCTCCGGCGAACCTGTCGGGGTGGCACTTCACCTTCATTCTGTCATAAACCTCCTGCGCCCCAAACATATTATTGAAAGTGTCGGCACCGAAACCCGCCGAAGTTTTTTTCACTTTCGCCTTAATGCTGTTCGACTTACTCGAAACAAAAAGCACACTGATAACCCTGCCAACCAGATATTTAATCCGCTCATTCATATTCTATTCTAACATATATATCTGTGCATAATCAATTAGCTTCCACTTAAGGCCATATGTGCAAGTCTGGTCATGCACCTCAAGAGTGTCCCAGCCAAGCACCACCAGACGTCGCACCAATGCTTGGTCAGCAAGTATCACCTCTCCAATAGTTTTCATTTCGCCACGTGTCAGCTGCCGTCCGCCAGACAATGCTTGAATTCTAAAGCCCGTGTATCTAATTTTTGAAAATTCGTGCCGATATGAAGAGTCGCCCTTTGAAATAGAAGCCTTTAAGCAAGTGGGGGCAACACCGTTAATAAACGCATATTTTGCATTATTATTGAAATCCCGAACCAAGTCGTTGCGCTGGTCTCTGTCGGAGAACCACTGGATAATATTATTCCATAAATTTGCTAAACCCATAAAAATGCTTGTTTTAAAAATTCTGATTTGCTAATTGGCTTGAGGGGCAAAGACTATTAAGAGCGCTATAAGGAACGCTATAATAAAAAGCACCGCCAGCATTATAAAAAAATCGCTGTCTACGCTGTCTTCGCTGCCACCACCCTCTTGTGTATCATAAGTTCTGAAAAGAATCGACCCTTGTTGTAGTTCGTCATCGCCTCTTTTTCTGAGGGCTAATAGCGCTTGTGGATTGTCTTCGTTTTCAAGAGTTGCCTGATACAGACGGTTTGCCGAATCCACTTTTTGAGCATCAAATTTCCAATCAGGAACACGTGTGAATTTTTGGGGATCAAACGCTTCTTTACATATGTGGAACAGCCACTTCGACCCCAACTGCTCATCAGCTTGCACCAAAATATGGCGAAGTTTAACCATACCGTCGCCCGATTTCCATTTACCCCCTTGCAAATCCACCACCTGCTGGTGCAGACTTGATGCAACAGAAAGCATCTGTGCATCATAGTTTGCTCCGGTCCAAAAATTCGGGTCGGTCACAATTTTTGCCAGCTCATACAGATTCGGGGCAGCGTCTACCTTGGGAGTCAACAGCCGAAAACGGTCCACTTTATGCTGTAAGGGCATTTGCTCAGCATCTACAGCCTCGAAAACCGTTTGGTCATTATCATCGTAATTATTCATTTTTTCACATGTTGCGTAATGTGTGACAAACATATTCGCTTGCATGGCACTAAGATACTCGAAAATTCATTGTGCAGCACATTTCTGCAACCTTGCAATTTTTTTGCACGCCCCGGCTCCTATAAAGGCAATAGTTTAACAATTAAATTCT
>DLLC01000006.1:0-20733 GCA_002476625.1 Porphyromonadaceae bacterium UBA7572
TCTCTGGGTTCTCCACCACATCGGTCACATAGAGCAGCACGTCGGCGTCTACGAGTGCGCCGGTGGAGTATTCGAGCATACTCTCCTGTAGCTTAAACTTGGGCTTCAGCACGCCGGGAGTGTCGCTGAACACGATTTGGTATTCATCGGTGTTCACGATGCCCATGATGCGGTGGCGTGTGGTCTGTGCCTTGCTGGTGATGATGGAGAGGCGCTCTCCCACCAGAATGTTGCTGAGGGTAGATTTCCCCACGTTGGGGTTGCCTACGATGTTGACAAATCCTGCTTTATGCATAAAGTAGAGAGATTAAATGAGGGTGAAATATTTGATACTGGAAATTCAGGCCCCATTGCTTTGTATTCAATGGCTGAATGGCTGAAAAAGGCCTACTTGAAATCATTTTCATATATATAAACAAAAAACGCACCGCCCCGTGTAGTCTCGCTTGCAGGGGCGAAATGCATTTTTTGCTTATAATGTGGCTCCCGTCATTTCTGCTGTGAGTGAAATGATGGAGAATGTGTGTGCCCTATGCGTTAGCCGCATGGGGTTCGCAGCCCTCTTAACTAAAGGCGGTTAAATACCCCAGATGAGGTAAGACGCACCCCAAGTGAAGCCTGCGCCAAAGGCTGTGAGCACAATCTTGTCGCCCTTCTTCAAGCGGTCCTTGTTCTGGTCGAGACAGATAGGGATCGACGCCGCACTGGTGTTGCCCACCTTCTGAATGTTCACGAGCACTTGCTCATCGCTTAGGCCAAGGCGGCTGCCCACAGCCTCGATGATGCGGAGGTTGGCCTGGTGAGGCACGAACCACTTCACGTCCTCCACCTTGAGCCCGTTGCGCTCCATCAGCGTCTTGCTGGAGTTGAACATATCCATCACGGCTGCCTTATACACTGCGCGTCCCTCTTGATAGAGGCAGTTTTCTTTGGCGTCGACAGTGGCATGTGTGGTGGGGTGTGCCGATCCGCCAGCCTTGTAAACGAGGTGCTCCAGCCCGCTGCCGTCCACATGGAATAAGCCGTCCACAAATCCCACAGCCTCTTCAGTAGGCTCCATGAGCACGGCTGCCGCACCGTCGCCAAAGAGAGGGCAAGTGGCACGGTCTTCGTAGTTCACCATGCTCGACATCTTCTCTGCGCACACCACAATCACTTTCTTGTAGAGCCCGCTCTTGATGTAGGCGTTGGCGTCGTAAGTGGCCACGATAAATCCGGCGCATGCGGCCTGAATGTCGTAGGCGTAGCATTTCTTCTCCAGTCCACAGCCGTGAGCAATCACAGACGCGGTGGAAGGGAAGCGGTAGTCGGGGTTGGAAGTGGCGCAGATAAGCAGGTCCACGTCGTCGGGGTTTGTGCCAGTTTCTTCAAGAAGCTTGTTCACGGCTTGAATGCCCATATAGGAAGAGCCCACCTCTTTTTTGAGGATACGGCGCTCTTTAATGCCCACACGGGTGGTGATCCACTCGTCGTTGGTATCGACCATGCGTGAGAGCTCGTCGTTGGTGAGAACGTAGTCGGGCAGGTATGAGGCAATGCCAGAAATCTTTGCGTTAAGCATATCGAAATTGAGTCTTTAAATAAGCAAGTATATCCCAAATAGCACCTTGTCAGCGTTATTCAGGATACACAGAATTCTGTTGAGTTAATCTCAAGTGGGTTTGTAGCCTTATTAAACAGCTGCCTCTTCGCCCATTACATGTTTGCCGCGATAGTAGCCGCATTCAGGGCAAACGGTGTGATAAACATGCCATGCGCCGCAGTTGGAGCACTGTGCGATAGTTGGAGCTACAGCCTTGTCATGAGTTCTGCGCTTAGCTGTGCGAGTCTTTGATTGTCTACGTTTAGGATGTGCCATTTTCTTATTGTTTTTTAGTTGTTATCTTTTAGCTTCTTCAGCGCGGCCCATCGTGGGTCGATGTCGCCATCGTCGGAAGAAAGTTTGTTTGTCTCACTTTCGCTGCTTTCGGGGCTGTCGTGCATCTGGTCGTCGTCGGTGATGTTCACTGCGCGCATCTGCTCCAGCCTGTTGAGCATCTGTTGGTTGCAGCCCCCGTCGGGGTGCGTGTGCATAATAGGAATGGTGAGCAGTACAGTGTCGCGCATTAGCGGAGTCAAGTCGAGCTCACGCCAGTGGCCAGGTATCACGAGCACTTTATCGTCGCTATCGTCATACTCATCCCCTTCCTTCACGGTCAAATTGTAGGTGGTGTCCACCGGCAGCCTCATATCGTCGAGGCAGCGGTCGCATGGAATTGTGATTTCTCCGCTGAACTCAAACGACAGTTGGTAGATTTCATCGTCTTTGCGGTCCACTTTCAGGGTGGCTTCAACGTTGGCATCGCGCACTTCGGTGGCTTCCACATCGTTGAAGAAAGCTGTGTCCAAGTGGTAGTTAAACTCCTGAACACCAATCGACAAAGACTTAAGTGGCAACTTGTGTGACGCCATTTCTCTACAATTTTAACGTTAAAATCGGCACAAAGTTATAAACTTTCTTGCTAATATTCAAGATTTTGCCCACAATTTTGATTTTTTTATCTAAACGCCGCACCGTGGATTTCAGGTAGCCGTGCGCCTGCCGCAAAGGGTGACTTCATGCCGTCATTTCCAGTTTTTGTAGGGGTTTTTAGACAGTGCCGAGTTGTAGTACCGAGGGTCGCCTGTCACCTCCATTCCAATCCATTCGGGCTTAGAGAATGGCTCGTTTTCATCTGCGAGCTCCACCTCTGCCATGGTGAGACCTTCGTTGTCGGCGAAAAACTCGTCCACCTCCCACGTGTGGATGCCGTCGGTGGCTTTCACCAGGTGGCGGCATTTGTCGATCACGCCCGGCTCAGCCAGCTTGAGCAGCGCGCGGGCGTCGGCCACGGGGATTTCCTTCTCCCACTCAAAGCGCTTCACGCCGCTTCCGTCGGCGATGCCTTTCACAGTGATGTAACCCTTGTCGGCCCTCACCCTCACGCGCACGGTGCGCTCGGGCACAGAACTGATGTAGCCTTGTGTGATGCGGGTGCACTGGAAGGCCTCCGCCTTGTAGCGGTCGTCCTTTACGAGAAATTTTCGTTCTATTTCTTGTGCCATATTCTTACTGATGTGATGGTGGTGCAAACTTAACTAAAAAATTGAGAATATTGGCATATATGTAGATTTTTTGTAGTAATTTTGAACTGATGGAATTGCAACGCTTTTTGGTGGAGGGACGGATTGAGGCCGGGTGCGACGAGGCCGGGCGCGGCCCGCTTGTGGGTCCGGTGACTGCCGCCGCAGTGATTTTGCCCCCCGATTTTCACAACGAGGTGATCAACGACAGCAAGAAGCTCACGGAGCGGAAGCGCAATCTGCTGCGCCCCGTTATTGAGGAGCAGGCCCTGGCATGGGCTGTGGCGCACGTGTGGCCAGAGGAAATCGACCGCATCAACATACTGAACGCCTCTATCCTGGCGATGCACCGCGCGCTCGACCAGCTACCGGTGCGACCGGAGTTTGTGCTCGTGGACGGCAACCGCTTTAAGCCCTATGGCAGCACTCCTTACCAGACCATCGTGAAGGGCGACGGCAAGATGATGAGCATAGCCGCGGCGTCGATTCTGGCGAAAACGCACCGTGATGAGTATATGCGCGGCATAGCGGCCGAGTATCCACAATATGGATGGGACCATAATATGGGCTATCCCACAAAAGAGCATTATGCGGCTATTGAGCGGTATGGCATCACGCCCTATCACCGAAAAAGTTTTAATCTTGAGCACAAGCAGCTTTCATTATTCGATTAACATACACGATATGTCCACACTCTACATTTCAGATCTCGACGGCACCCTCTTGGACGCCGACTCCCGCATCAGCCGCGAAACCGTGCGTGTTCTCAACCCGATGCTCGATGCAGGGCTGCTTTTCACGGTGGCCACGGCGCGCACACCTGCCACGGTGGTGCCGCTGCTCAGCCAGATGCACACGCGCCTGCCTTTTATCGTGCTCAACGGCGCCGCCACTTGGGACAGCCAGAAGGGCGACTACTGCCACGTGAACGTGATTCCACAGTCCACGGTAGAGGCCATCTGCGCCGTGTATGGCAGGCACGGGCTGTGTCCGCTTATTTACCGCAGGCATGGACGCATTATCCACACCCATCATTTTGGCGCGCTCTCTCCACAGGAGGAGAAATTTGTGGAGGAGCGGCAGGGCCTTGAGCTGAAGAAATTTGTGCTCGACAACCCTGACTATCTTCATAGCCCCGACGAGGCGATGCTCATTTTCTCTATGCAGGACTATGAGCGCCTTCGCCCCATCTACGAGGAGGTGAGCGCCACGATTCCATGCTCGGCAGTGTTCTACCACGATATTTTCGACCCTTCGGCGGGGCTGCTCGAAATCTATGCCCCAGGGGTGAGCAAGGCTGCGGCTGTGAAGCGCATGAAGGACGCCATTGGAGCCACGGAAGTGGTGGTGTTTGGCGACAACCGTAACGACATACCTATGATGCAGGCCGCCACACGCGGCGTGGCGGTGGAGAACGCCTTCCCTGATGTGAAAGCCGCCGCCAGCGAGGTGATAGGCACCAATGTGGACTGCGCAGTGCCGCACTTCATTCAGGCGCAGTGGCAAAAGTAAATTCTTTATAATCAAGTGAAATCAAGAACCTCGTGCCTTAGTAGTAGATGATGTGGCGGTCGTAGGTGAGTGAGCCCAATATGCCCCAGCCACCGCCCACATTGCTATACAGCCCTATGGGGTTGGTGTAGACGTCGTCGGTGGAGATGCGGAACTGCTGATACGACTTCAGAAAATAATACATGTCGGGGGTGATGGTCTGCAGCTCCAGTATCACTTGCGGCTTTTCGCCATAGCGCTTGCGGCTTTCTACCGTGAATGTGTAGTCCTGCCCGTTGAACAGGTGGTCGTCAAACACGTTACTGATGCCCGCCTTCCAGTCGCCGAACGGCTTGGTGAGCATATTGTCCACAAAAATCACGTCCTCAGAAGTGAAAGCGTCGGATATGGTGTAGTACGTGTCTTTGTAAATGCCCGTGTACTGATAGCGTTCAGCCAGCCCGCGCACCCTGAGTCGGTAGAAGTCGTGGGTGGAGCCAGGGTCGTGTATGCGCAGGGTGATGCGCATCACGGAATCCACTCCGTAGTATTCATAGGGATTATCCAGTGGCTTGGTGCCATCGTCCCCGTTGTCGCTATACACCACCTCGGTGCCTACCACCTCTATTTTCCGGGGCTCGTTCATCACCGTTGTAGCGCTCACGTCGTCATAGCCCGGAGCCTTCACGTTCACCTCTATTTTGTCGCCCACCTGTGGCCGATAGTCGCAGGTGTAGTCAAAAGGTTCTTTGTCGTTGTAGGTCAAAGTGTATTTTTCCGTTCCGTTGACGGTAATTTCCGCCTGTGCGTCTTTTATCGCTATCTGTGTTTGGTACAGCGAGTCGAGCTCTTTATTATATTTATCAACGCTGGTGAATACGTGTGAGGGGCTGTCGTTGATGGTGAACGACCTCGACACCATCATCGAAAACGGCGCATCGGTAGTGGCGAGCGCATACACGGCGATGCCAGGCTTCTGCTCCCCTTCAAAATCTAATATTTTCTCACAGCTCGTCAGCGACATGGCGACAGCTGCTGTGAGCCACATGGATAGTAGGATATGTATTTTTCGCATCTTTATTCAGAATTTTTGTGTTATACTGATTGAGGGCATGATTGGGAAAGGGCAGATACCTTTCAGCACAGCCTTGTTGCCGCTATAGCCCATATACACACTGCTCACATTATAGTGGTTATACACATTGTACACGCCAATGCCTATCACGGTTTCGCCCAGCCGGTGCTTCATCGAGAGGCTGGCGTTGACATCGAGGTGGTGTGAGTCGGGGAGCTTGTAGTCGTTGACGTTGCGAAACGTCTGGAACGGCAGCACAATGCCAGTAATGTCCCTAAACTTATCGTTAACCACGTCACCCATTGTCCGCCAGCCCATTATTTCATATAGTTTTTCTCCATACATCATCACAGGCACTACACCGCCATATTCGCCCAACGTTGTTCCCCACACGATGGTGTAGGGCACATTGCCTCTGCGGCCCGACTGATAAGTCCACGATGCACTGAGGTCGATAGCCACCCGCCTTGAGAGCGCAAAGTGCTGGGTCACATTGACCGACAGATTGTGGCGGCGGTCGGTGGAAGCATAGAATTCCTTGCCTCCGTTGATTTCATTCCCTCCCTTGTCGAATTTGCGCAGTGCCTTCGACCAGGTGTAGGAAACCCAGCCAGTGGTGTTGCCCACTTTTCGCTCCGCAAGCAGTTCAAAACCATAACTCCGCCCTTTGCCAAGTGCCACTATTTCACGCCAGTTTTGGTCTGCCACAAAATAGCTCGCCCCGTTGCGGTATTCCAGCACGTTGTCCATCGTCTTATAGTAGGTCTCCGCCGCAAAGTTAAAGCCTGCCACCTCATAGCTCAGCCCCATGCCCAAAAGGTGACTCTTCATTAGGGGCACATCTTTCGTCGCCGCCACCCAGATGTCGCTGGGCATCACTAAATTGTTGGTGACAAGGCGGTGTATGCCCTGCGTCATATAAGAGTAAGAGACCTTCGCCGACAGATTTTGTGCTATGGTCTGCCTCAGCGACAGGCGTGGCTCCAGTGCCACATACGATTTGCTGGTCACGAAATACGAGCTTAGACGCAAGCCGTAGTTCACCTTCAGTCCGCCAAACACCGAAAAGTCGTCTTCGGCATAAACCGATGCAAGGTTCACATACTGGTTATCGCCCCGCTTGTAATCCACATACTCATGCGTGGTTATATACTTGGGGTCCTTCACTTTGTCGATGTCTTCATCATAATTCAGCTTTTCCCGGAAGCGTTCCGTAGTGGCATCTTTCAGCACCTTCGTGTAGGGATTGAGCACCTGCCGCGACAGTTTCACGCCGTAGCGCAGATGGTGCCTCTCACCCACGCGCCAGGAGTCGTCGGCAGTAAGCGCAAAGTCTTTCACACCCGAGTGCATGGTAATGCTGTTCACTTCTTTGCGAGTAGAAAAAGGCCTGAACCGATCGACCACGGCATCTAAATAATGGCTGCGATGCGACATGTCGTAAAGATACTGGCTATAGTTCACATTGATGTTCAACCGGTGCTCAGGAGTGAAGAAGGTGGTGAAATAAAGGCTGGTGAGCAGATTGTTCCATTTGCTCTCAGTGCTGCTCGAGCGGTGCTCGTCTTCTCTATATTGGCTTTCAGGAAACACCGTGGCATCGTCAATCGTGTTTTTGTGGCGATGGCTTTTAGTGGGCGTCTCATCGTCGTTGTCGTTGCCGAAATAAAACAAAGCCGACAAGCGGCTGCGCTCATTGAATTTGTGCACCAGTTTAGCCGTGATGTCGTAATATTTCATATTGGAATAGGGACGCATCGCCTCAGGCTTGTCGTAGTAGTGCTCAAGCAGAGGCCTGGCTATCAGATTGAAATACGACATACGAGCTGCCACATTGAAGGAGGTGTGCCCTTTCCATATCGGGCCTTCAGCCTGGATCCGCCCCGTGAGCATGCCAAGGCTCAGAAGGCCGTGATACTTATTGTAGTCGCCCTCCTTAATGCCCACATCCACCACACTCGAAAGGCGCGAGCCGTATCTGGCAGGGAATGCGCCACGATAGAAGTTGATATTGCCCACCATATCGGGATTGATGGCACTCACGTAGCCCCTCAGGTGCTCCGCGTTGTATATCGCGGAGCCGTCGAGGGTGATGTAGTTCTGGTCGTAGTCGCCACCGCGCACAAAAAGACCCGCCGAGCCCTCTGTGCCCGCCTGCACGCCAGGGAACTTCTGAAGCGACTTCATCACATCGGGCTCGCCAAGAAACACGGGCACAGTGAGTATCTGCGCCTTACTCAAGGAGATGGCGCTCATCTGCGACGATGCCGACCCGAAATTGCTTGCGCTTCCATACACCACCACGTTTTCGAGCTGCTTCCCTTTCTGTAGCTTACTACTGTCGGCAACAGCAGCAGTTCCTCCATAGTTTGCCGCACCTGCCGACAATACTACAAGGCAAGAGGCTAAAAATACTATACGTCTCATAAGCGAAGAGTGTTTATTCCGATGGAACTATTTTCCACACCATCCTCACATACGACGAGTTGATGTCATAACCCGTCACTTCCCTATGAAGCTTGTAGTCCAAAACCATGCGCCCACCACCATCAGCCTTATCAAGACTGACAACAATAAATTCATCAGCAGGGTAAATGGAACCATCTATTGTGGCTGAAGGCTGTGCGGCAATCAGCAATTTTCCCTTTATGACGACTTCCCGATAGCTGGTGCGTGTATGCCCACCCTCTAATAAATATAGATATTCCATCTACTTGTCTTTGTCGGTATGTATCTTCACTGGCAAAGCATTTATATTAAGCAACTTTCCTGACACGGTATTGTTGTCGTAATAAAAGAAATATTCTCGCTCCCACTCGTAATTATTCAGCGCATCGGTCAGTTGTTCTCTGGTGAAATTCATATTAGCTTCAACCAACTTTCCGTTCTCTATGAACACTTTTCCGTTACCATCTTGTGGGCGCTTTAAATCGGGTTTTCTATTGTAATCAGGTTCATCATTGCTGCACGATGCCGCACAAAGCGCCACCAATAGCAGTAATAGCATATAACTTAACTTCTTCATAACTATTTAGCTTTTTGAGTAATATTTATATTTTATTGAGTAACAATTGGTTCATAAGTAAATTCGCCAACAAGCTGGTTGGAGCTGTTGTAAAACCTCGGATACATTTCATAAATTCCTGTACGGGTAAAAGTTACATTCACTCCATTTTCAGATGTGTCGTTGATTACTGCATATCCTTCTGCTACAGCATCATCACCTTTTGCCGTTTCGATAGTACATATCATTTTGGAATATAAATATGCCCCCATATCTGCTGAATAACCAGCTGCTACATTCACCCCAATTTCTCCATCTCCATTACTACAAGTGATCAGACCATATTTAACAGCTGGAGCGGGCGGTGTACCAAAATGGGCATAGTATTTTCTGGTGTCCATATTTGGATATGGGCCATACCCTGAGGCGTGACGCATCAATGGCCCCGCTCCCCATTTTGACTCATACATTTCCGGCACAGTAGCGGACACTATGGCTGAGTGGTCGGAAAGATAATAGTGCACCTTCTTAGCATTTGACTCTGAGGTTTCAATATAATAATCATTCGTCCAGTATTTTTCAATATTAGGTTTATTATCAGATGTAGTTTTGTTTATCCAACAAATGGTATCGCCACCATCAGAAAGATTCCACGCATAACTATGGCAATTATAAGTAACTGTTGAGCCTGCCAATAAAGTAGCGTTGGGAAATCGCTTTTGATACTCTGCATTATAGTACTTATTTTCAGTATCCGATTGATCTGTTCTAATAATCACCTCTATTGCTTTGCCTCCTTTTGTGTGTATTGTGGCAAAAGTCTGGGCAAAGCTCGTTCCTATGCTTAAAACAGTCAAGCATATTGTAATTAATATTGATTTCATAGCTTTATCTGGTTTAGGTTATTTGGACACAATCGCTGACACTTCAGAGTATTCCTGTGGGGAGTCCACATTTCCACCAGCAGCCACAAAAGCTTTCAAAGTTTCGGCATCCACAGCAGAAAGCGCGCCCTCCGCTAATTTCACTTGTGAATTGATAAGTTGAGAGCGGAGCAGTGCCACCAGCGCAAAAAGTAGAAAAATCCTGTTCTTCATTGTCTCAAAAATTTTTATGGTAAATCATAAGGAATTCTTTTGGTGAAATATAATAGAAGATAAGTTAATCTTTCAATGGTCCAATTATATTATTTTTTCTCATATCACACAACATTACACACTAAAAAACACGATTTTTTTATTTTTTAACAAACAGATTGACTTATCGTAACGTAAAAAACGAAAAAAACAGCGTGGACGCGGCACTTGCCACATCCACGCTATCACACATTAAACCAATACGTTACAAATAATATTTAGAAAAATGACCAGCCCACTCCCCGATGCTCACACGCATCATCACCCCACCAATATTCAATTCGTGGAAATTCGGGCAATTCGTGGTCAATATTGCCCCAAAAAAGGATTTCCACAGAGCCAGGCTATGTGGTTAGCGAGGCGAGCACGCCTGCCAAGAGGGTGGCGGTCTCGATGGTGTCGGTGGCGGTCTCGATATTGGTGGAGTCGAAGCGCAGCTGCGCCTTGGCGTAGTACGTTTCGCGCTCGGCGAGCGACTTTTTCACAAAATCCAGTATCTCCTCATCAGCCATCTCCGCCACAAGTGGGCGCTTCGCCTTTTGCTCTGGTAGGCTCAAGCGCGCCGCTATGCGCTCGGCCGACGTGGTGAGCCAGATGGTGAGCCCCATGCTGTTCATCAGCTCCATGTTGCCACTGAAGCACGGTGTGCCGCCCCCGCACGCCACTATGCCGCCCAAGTGCGCCACCTCGCGCAGCGCCTGCTGCTCTATCTTTCGGAACCCAGCCTCCCCCACCTCGCTGAAGATTGTGGAGATCCTGGCCTCGTGGCGCTCCTCAATATAGTCGTCGAGGTCGATAAAGGGCACCTTCATCACTGCCGCCAAAGCGGCTCCGAGCGTGGTTTTGCCGCACCCCATGTAGCCAACCAGAAAAATGGTGGGCATCGTAGTCACATTCATTGCCACGCTCGCTTTACAGACTTTCAAGAATGCGCTTGAGCACCACTTGGCACGAAATTTCACGGTTTGCCGCCTCCGGAATCACCAACGAGCGCTCGCTCTCTATCACGTCGTCGCTCACAATCATGTTGCGGCGCACAGGCAGGCAGTGCATAAAGTAGCCATTGCGGGTGAGCGCCATCTTCTCGGTGGTGATGGTCCAGCTCATGTCCTTGCTGATGATTTGGCCATAGTTGGGGTCGCGGAAGCAACTCCAGTTTTTGGCATACACAAAGTCGGCGCCACGGAGTGCCTCGTCCTGATTGTGCGTGATTTTTGCGCCACGGGTGAACTGCTCGTCGAGCTCATAGCCCTCGGGGCAAGCAATCACGAAGTCGTAGTCGGTGGCGGTCATCCACTCGGCAAACGAGTTGGGCACAGCCTGCGGAAGAGCCTTGGGGTGAGGCGCCCAGGTGAGCACCACCTTCGGCCGCTCCACGGCCTTGTGCTCCTCGATGGTGATGAGGTCGGCAAAGGCTTGCAGGGGGTGCACGGTGGCGGTCTCCATCGCAAACACCGGACGGCCGGAGTACTTCACAAACTGGTTGAAAATACGCTCCTCATAGTCGTCGCGCTTATTCTCGAAGCGGGCAAACGAGCGAACGCCTATCACATCGCAGTAGCAGCCCATCACCGGTATGGCCTCAAGCAGATGCTCGCTCTTGTCGCCGTCCATCACCACACCGCGCTCGGTCTCGAGCTTCCATGCGCCCTGGTTCACGTCGAGCACCATCACGTTCATGCCCAAGTTCATCGCAGCCTTCTGCGTGCTCAAGCGAGTGCGCAGGCTGGAGTTGAAAAACACCATTAGCAGCGTTTTGTTTTCACCGAGCGCCTTGTGGGCGAAGCGGTTGCGCTTCACCTCAAGCGCCTCTCTCACGGCGGCCTTCAAGTCGCCAATATCACTTACATGCTGAAATACCTTCATAATTCTCTGTCAATTCTTTCAATTCGTGCTGCAAGTTACCAATTTTCCCCGAAAAATCCAACCCACACCACCATTTCCTGTACCGCCTTCACTATTCAGCCGCTTTCATAAGAGCCACCGCAAAAACCCCAAACAAATCACATCGGAAATTAACAACAACGATATGAGCAACACATCCTTCCCCCCACTACCCTAAAAAATTACCGTGAGAGAGGCAGCCACTGTGCGTGGAGAGCCTCACAGGCTATAGAAACTTGTAGTGCGACAGCAAAAACGCAGCCTCCGTCATCGTACTTGCGCCCACAGCCTCCATTATCCGCGCCTTCGCCTTCTTCACCGCCACCTCCGACTTGTAGACCCTCTCCGCAATTTCTTTAGCCGACAGCCCTATTACAGACAGCGATATCACCTGCTTCTCCAAATCGGAAAAAACCAGTCTCGGCATCTTCACCCATTTATTTTGCACTGGGCTGCGCCGCCACCTTTCGCCCGTCTCACCATTGAAAATTTCAACATCCCGGTCCACACCTCTTCCGAAAAAAATTTTAAACAGCTCATAGTGCAAATCCCCCGAAGACGTAAAAGCAAGCGGCACTCCTAAAAAATAGGCACAAACTTCATCAACCCGATTAATGGCTGGATTATAGGCGCTAATATGAAGGCTTCCTGAAAGCACCATTTTTCTTTTGCTGACATCCTCTATCCGCCTTAAAAAACGGATTTTCTGCTGACACACCCTTTTCAGCTGTTGCATACCGTCTCCCAAATGTTCCTGTAGTCCATCAAGGGTTTGATGAGATTCGATTGCCGCATTACTTACATTCGCAAAGGATAGCTTTTGATATAAACAGTCATATAGCAGCACCGTGCAGTTTGTCAGCATTGAATACGCTTTTACCGCTTCTATCAGGCTGATTTTTTCATTATAGTCAGAACTTTGAGAAAATAGTGGCTTATTTGATACAACCTCCTTCATCTTATATTTGCTTTTAAAAGCATATATAAGTATTTACAGGAGATCCTCCAAAAGAATTATGCCTTTTAACAAAAGATACGAATGTATAAAAAATAAGTTGTTTTGGTATACTTTAGTTTCTTTATGCAGTGCTTACTACAGCAGTAACTTTGTAATGTTTAAAATTTATTGAAAAACAAAACAGCAACAATTATGAAACATTCAAAATTTAGCATCGCAGCATTGTTTTGCTGCGTGATGCTTCCATTAGCATCTTTTGCTCAACTCACAGTACAAGAAACAGGTAAAGTGGAAATCGGCCAGGAACAGAGTTTGGCCTCCGTTTCCACCGACAAGCAGGACACCGTAACCACACTAAAACTCTATGGCACAGGCGTGAACGGAGCGAACTCCCGCATCTCATTCGGCAACGCCACTTCGCTGGACGACCTTAACGTGATGATTGGCGAACTACCAGGCGGAATTCCAGCTTGAAGCAAGCGGAAAAACCATCTTGCATAGCGGCTTCAAAGTGGAAAATGGCGCGAAATTCAGCGTGATTAAGGGTGTATTTTAATATTCTTTCTCTGTAGAGAGAAAAAAAAACTCTAAATTATGTTTTTTTACTGCTAAATTGTATAATTTTGGATGACAGATTTAATTCAAATCAAATATATAACTAATACATAATTATTATGAAGAGGATATTTTTAAGGACATGTTCGTGCGTGGCGATGCTTGCCGCGGCAGCTTTTAATACGGCTTCTGCAGCCCCTTGGGATGACGAGTCGGTGGTTTTCGACGGTCTTCACTACACAATAGACAGCGTCAACAATACAGCCACCTGTACTTATGCAATACTCCCGCGAATTCGCACTGGTGTGTGTAAACGAGCGCCCTACACACACGACTACTACTACTCTGAGCCCTACTATGAAAAAAGCGAAAATTATGAGCATTTGGGGGCTCTTGTGGTGCCCGACTCCGTGGACAAGTTTGAAGTGGATAAAATTGGCTTCTATGCATTCCACAACAGCGGCATCACAAGTGTGACGATAGGAAAAAACGTGAAGACCCTTGATGAAGGTGCCTTTATCTGCAACGATCAGCTCGCCTCCATCAAATGGGGTGCCGCACTCACTAATATTAATCCCATGGCGTTCTACGGATGCAAAGCGCTGACCAAGGTTTCTCTACCAGATGCCGTGAAGAAAGCCGAATTTGCATGCTTCGGCGGGTGCGACAATCTCACGGAATTCTCCACTGGAAATGGCCTTGAGAGTGTAAGTAGCGGCATGTTTGAATTATGTGGCAACCTCTCCACGCTGAACATAGGCAATTCGGTAAGAGACATTGATCCAAGTGCTTTTTGGGGATGCGAGGCTCTCCACGACATCAACATTGCCCCCTCAAACAAGCATTTCACCTTCACCGACGGCCTCTTGATCAACAACGACAGCAAAAGCCTCATTTTCTTTACCACCGGGAAAGACACTTGCAGCATTCCCGACGGAATTGAGAAAGTGGAGAATGGAGCACTCTGCTTCAACGATGATATACGCAGCCTCACCATTCCGGCAAGCGTGACCTATTTCGGATATAACTCGGTGGCGGAAAACGACAACCTCACAGCCATACACTGTAAGGCCGCCACTCCTGCTAAAATAGAGGAAAAAGTGAATGTTTTCCACAATGTGACGGATCACTGCACGCTGTATGTGCCGGCTGGGGCGGTCGAGAGCTACAGGGCGGCTCCCGTGTGGAAAGACTTTAAGGAAATTAAGGAAGAGGTGGCAAGCGGCATTACCGACATTGCCGTGAGCGGCATAGGCACCAACACCGACCGCAATGTGTACGCCCCAGACGGACGCATCGTGCGCCAGAACGCCACCTCACTCGAAGGCCTCGGCAAGGGCATCTACATCTACCAAGGACAAAAGCATATCGTGAAATAAACACTGTGTTTTTACAGACAAGCAGAGCTGACGATTTGTGATTATTGTTTCATTATAAAAATTAGAAAGTTAAGATAAGCACTCGTGCCAGTATGTGGTGGAAAACAGAACGCCACATACAGGCACGAACTGTTTTAAGCGGAATACTTCTTTTTCACCGTGAGAGCAGCGAGAACACTAACCTCCGTTTTGGCATTGACAGAAAGGCACGGCACAGCCTACCTTCGCACGAAAAAAAGCTATGGAAAATACCTCACAATTTATGCACCTCAGCGAAAATGAAATGCTGAACTTATGGAAAACGGTGATGCACCTGCAGCCTGTGCACCGCGACTGCACTATTGAGCGCACCGACGGCATCGACGTGGACGAATTGCTGCTCTTGCACATTCGCCAGTGGTATGCCACGCTGCTCCAGTCGGCCTCTACATGTGTAGTGCCCGTGCTCGATGTGAAAAGTGCGCTCACCGATGTGACGGTGGCAAGCAATGGCGTGGTCACAGTGGCTGTGCCGCCACAATGCGTGCGACCCGTGGAGTGGAAACTCTCGGCATGGGACAAAAGCGTGACGCTGTTTCTCCAGCCCAGCGCACCAGAGGCTGCCTATCTGCACAGTGAATGGACCCGCCCGGGCGCCTGCGACCCCGCCGCCGTGGACTACGGCGACCGAATTCTGCTCTTCACGCTGCCAGAAGGCACACAGCCCACGTTCGACATGGCTCGCTGCGTGGTGCGTCCCGCCGACGGCACCTACTCCTTCCATCGCTCGGCGCTCGCCACGATACCGGTGTGGAGCGCCACACGTGTGCTATGACGCTTCCACCACAGAAATAGCCGCGGTGTGAATTTTTGAAAAATTTTCAAACGCCTTCTTAAAGATAATCACTAACTTTGCCCCCATGAAGAAAAAAAGTATGCTCGAACTGGGGCGAATCACCACCGAGGAGTTTAAAAGCGTGGCGAAAATCCCTGTGGCCGTCGTGCTCGACGACGTGCGCAGCGAAATGAACATTGGCAGTGTGATGCGCACCGCCGACGCCTTTGTGATCAACCACATCGCCCTCTGCGGCATCAGCGCCACCCCGCCATCAGCCGAAATCCACAAAACTGCATTAGGAGCGGAAGATAGCGTGGAATGGGCGCATTACCCCACCGTGATGCACGCCGTGGAGCACCTGCGCGGCTTGGGCTACAAGATTTGCGCCATAGAACAGGTGCACGGCAGCGTGAGCCTGGAGCGATTTACCGTAAAGCCCGGCGAGAAGTATGCCATCATCTTCGGCAATGAGGTGAAGGGCGTGAGCCAGGAGGCGGTAGATGCAAGCGACTGCTGCATCGAGATTCCGCAGTGCGGCACCAAGCACAGCCTCAACATCGCCAACACCGCCGCCATAGTGATGTGGCATTTCTTCAGCCAGATAAAGCTATGAGAAAGTGGTGATTTTTCTGTAACTTTGTATGTGGCTATGAACCTACGCAACGTATACGACTCTCGACAAATATGGAAAACAGCATTAGTGGCTGTGTCGCTGGTGCTGGCGGGAGCCTTTCTCTGGATTTCCAACAATCTGGTGAAAGACCTTGCCAAGCAGGAGCGCGACCGTATGGAGATCTGGGCCGACGCCACCAAGGAGCTTGCCTCGATGAGCGGTGAGCCTGTCTCCGACTCCACCATGGCGATGCCTGCCGACATCGACTTCCTTTTCAGCATCATCGAGCGTAACCACAACATTCCGGTGCTGCTCGTGGATGACCACGACCAGATTCTGCAATACCGCAACTTCAACCTGCCGGAGCCCATCGACAGCCTCAACCCGATGGCGCTCTCACAAGCCAACGAGCAATACTTGGAGAAGAAACTTGTGAACTTGAAAAAGTCGTCCAACAAAATCGACATAAAAATAGACCAAAGCACCACACAGCATCTCTACTATGAGGACAGCGATGTGCTGCGCCGCCTTGCCTACTACCCCTACATACAGCTGGCTGTGCTACTGCTGCTGCTGGGCATCGCCTACTTCGCCCTCATCAGCGTGAAAAAGGCCGAGCAAAACAAGGTGTGGGTGGGGCTGTCGAAAGAAACCGCACACCAGCTTGGCACGCCCATATCATCACTGATGGCGTGGACACAGCTGCTCGCATCAATGGGCGTGGACAAGAGCATAGTGGCCGACATGGACAAGGACGTGAGCCGGCTCTCGAAAATAGCCGACCGCTTCTCGAAAATAGGATCCATGCCCGAAAAAGAACTGGAATTTATCAACGAGGCTGTAAGCACCTCACTTGAATACATGAGCAAGCGCATACCCAAACGGGTGCGACTCTCACTGCACCTTGCCGACGAGGAAAACTGTGGCGTGATGCTCTGCCAGTCGCTATTTGAGTGGGTGATGGAGAATCTGACCAAGAACGCCGTGGACGCTATGGGGGGCGAGGGCAGCATCGACATCAGCGTTAAGAGCCGTGGCCTTCAGTGTGCCACCATCCTGGTGAGCGACACCGGCAAGGGAATTCCCCGTAGTCGCTTCAAGACGGTGTTCAACCCCGGCTACACCACCAAAAAACGCGGCTGGGGACTCGGCCTCACCTTAGTGAAGCGAATCATTGAAGAATATCACGACGGCAAAATCTTCGTCAAGGAATCGGAAGTGGGAAAAGGCACCACCTTCTGCATCGAAATCCCCATCGTGAACGGTAACCAACCACAAAACAAATCCACACGCAAAATATGAGCACTACACAGCAAACTTCCTCTATCACTTTTCTCGGCACCGGCAACGCCATGTGCACCCGCTGCTACAACACCTGTTTCTATATCCGCTCGAAGGCGGGCTCTATGCTGGTTGACGCCGGTGGTGGCAACGGCATATTCCGTCAGCTCTACAAGGCGCGTATCCCCTACGAGGAAATCCGACACATTTTCGTGACACATGTCCACACCGACCATATTCTGGGCGTGATTTGGCTCATACGCAAAATTTCACCGCTCATACACAAGGGCAAGCACGCCGGAAAACTGATGATCTACTGCAACAGCGAGGTGCGCCACGCCATCACCACCATTTGCAAGCTACTCATCCCCGGTAAAATTCAGCGCGCCATAGGCGAGAGCATCATTCTGAAGGAAGTGACCGACGGCGAGGAAATCATGGTCGACGACATGAGGCTCACCTGCTTCGATCTGCGCTCCACCAAGGCGATGCAGTTCGGCTTTCATCTGGAGATGCCCGGCGGTGAGCGCGTGGTGTGCCTCGGCGACGAGCCCTACTATCCACACGAGGAAAAATATGTGCGCGGCTGCGACTGGCTGCTCTGCGAGGCATTCTGCCTGTATAAGGACCGTGAGCAGTTCCGCCCCTACGAAAAGCACCACAGCACCGCACTCGACGCCGGACAAACGGCGCAGGAGCTGGGCGTGAAGCACCTCGTGCTCTACCATACCGAAGACACCAGCCTTGCCACACGCAAGGCGGCCTACACGGCAGAGGCAAGTGTACATTTCAAGGGAGCGGCCTACTGCCCCGACGACCTCGAGACCATCGCCCTGTGACCCACTTTTTAGAGGAGGAAAAGCTATAGCTGCGTGAGCAAAAACGCCATATAATGTGGGAGCGTGAGCGTGTTGGCATTTCTCCCTATATTATAGTCGCCCAGTTTTATACCGCTTTCCACATGGTATTTCTCAGGGTGATTAAGCAAAGTCTTTAACGACTTAGCATTGCCATTTTTAGCCTTGCATTCAATTGGGGTAGATTTTCCTTTATAGCGAATGAAGAAGTCTATTTCAATACTGTCGTTCTTTTGAAAATAGTAAAGTCGTCTTCCCATTTTTCCAAAAATATCGGCAAGTGCATTTTCATATATCGCCCCCTTGAAACCATATAAGTCACCATTTATAATATCAAACTGCGTTCCATCATCGAGCATACTGACAAACAAACCAGTATCAGCCATATATACTTTAAAACAGTTTTGAATGGCATTTCCACTGAACGGCAGTTCAGGAATATTAAGATTGTGGCATCGACGCACAATACCCGCATCCTCAACCCACTGCAAGCTACCCTGATAGTCTTTGCTTCTACCACCCTTTCTTACCAAAGCATAAGTGAATTTTTTATTGTCGCGGCCCAATTGCCGAGGTATTGATTCAAAACATTCACGAATATGTGGCTTATCGGCAGGAAGCGCATACTTTACCATATCGGCTTTATACTCATCAAGAATTTGCCGCTGAACCCTTACGGTCTGGTTGGTGTCGCGAGTTTCGAGAAATGTCTTTACAGCTTCTGGCATACCGCCCACTATGATGTACTGAAGAAATAATTCTCTCATACGGTAGTGGATAGCATCAGGTACAGGTGTTTCAGACACTATACAGGCCGACAGCATATTAAATACAGGCTCTTTTATACCATTGGCCCACAACCACTCCTCGAAATCCATAGGATACATGTCGATAATATCTTCAAACCCCACAGGAATTGACGCTTCCTCCTGTTCGTTGTCGTCTATTTTATATCCATTCACGCCCAGCAGCGACCCTGTGCAAATCACATCATAACGTCCGTCGAGCTTGAAAAACTTAAGTGAAGACCTCGCTTTTGCACAATCTTGTATCTCGTCAAAAATGAGACAGGTTTTATAGGGAACAAAAACAGCGTCAGGAATGGCAGCGGAGATGGCAATGGTGATATAATCAACATTCAAGTTGCTACTGAAGATAGATTTCAATTGTGGCTGTTGGTGAAAGTCAATATATATAACATGTTTGTAGTGCGCTTTTGCAAAGTTGAGCACAGAGCTTGTTTTTCCACACTGGCGCACACCTTTCACTACCAAAGGTTTTCTGTTTTTTGACTTCTTCCAGGTCTGGAAATATAACTCTATTTTTCGTTTATACATAACTTATTGTATATAATAATTATAACTGTATATTACACACTTTTACGGGTCACTTTTTGGCGATTCAATACACTTTTACGGGCCACTTTTTGGCGATTCAATACACTTTTACGGGCCACTTTTTGCAAAATTATATTTTTTGCCAGTAATTATAAAAAAATTTGAGGTTAAAATTGTGGCACAAAAATGGTCTTACTTTGTGTGGATGTGCATTCCTCCTCTATAATACAGAAAGGGTGCGATATTATAGAAAATATCGCACCCTCCGTCAGTTATTCTGTATATTTTATATAGTGCCCGTGAGCTTATCCCACTTTCACGCCTGGCTTCACCACGCCTTGAGGCCCTATCACCACGAGGCGGCCATCGGCATCTTCCGCACTGAGAATCATGCCCTGGCTGTCGATGCCCTTGAGCTTGCGCGTAGGGAAATTGGCGATAAAGCACACCTCTTTGCCCACCAGATCGGCAGGGTCGTAGTATTTGGCAATGCCGCTCACGATAGTACGGCCACCCATACCGTCGTCGATTTTAAACTGGAGCAGCTTGTCGGCCTTCTTCACCTTAGAGCATTCAAGCACCTTGCCCACACGAATGTCGAGCTTCATAAAGTCGTCGAAAGTGCATTCCTTTGCCACAGGCTCCGGCTTAAAGTTGGCGATAACGTTTTCTTGCTTGATGCGTGCCAGCTTGTCGAGCTGCGCTTGAATCACGCTGTCGTCGATTTTCTCAAACAGCAGCACAGGCTTCTCTATCTTGGTGCCAGCGGCGAGAATGTCGAGACGGCCAAGCTTGTTCCACTCCGCCTTCTCCATACCGAGCATGGCGCGCAGCTTCTCGGCAGTGAACGGGAGGAACGGCTCAAAGGCGATGGCAAGGTTGGCGCATATTTGGAGCGACACGTTCATGATAGTCTCCACACGCTTCATATCGGTCTTGGCCAGTTTCCAAGGCTCAGTGTCGGCCAGATACTTATTGCCGATTCGAGCCAGGTTCATGGAGTCTTTCAGCGCCTCACGGAAGTGGAACTGCTCGATATTGGCGCTCAGCGTTTCCTTCACGTTCTTAAACTCGTCGATAGTGGCGCGGTCGTACTCGGTAAGCTCTCCGGCTTCTGGAATTACGCCGTCGAAGTATTTATGGGTAAGCACCACGGCACGGTTCACGAAATTGCCGAAAATGGCCACGAGCTCATTGTTGTTGCAGGCCTGGAAATCGCGCCATGTGAAGTCGTTGTCCTTGGT
>DLLC01000006.1:20883-28393 GCA_002476625.1 Porphyromonadaceae bacterium UBA7572
CCCAGTTGCGGCTGGTGGATATTTTCTCCCCTTCAAGGTTGAGAAACTCGTTAGATGGCACATTGTCGGGCAGGATATAGCCTCCGTGAGCCTTCAGCATCACAGGGAACACGATGCAGTGAAACACGATGTTGTCCTTGCCTATAAAGTGAATCAGGCGTGTGCTGTCGTCTTTCCACCACGTTTCCCATTTGCCGAATTTTTCAGGCTGCGCGTCACAAAGCTCCTTGGTGTTGCTGATATAGCCGATAGGAGCGTCGAACCACACATAGAGCACCTTTCCCTCGCCGCCTTCGGCAGGCACAGGTATGCCCCAGCTCAAGTCGCGGGTCACGGCACGCGGGCGCAGGTCGGCATCGAGCCATGATTTGCACTGCCCGTACACATTCGGCCTCCACTCCTTGTGCTCATCGAGAATCCAGTGCTCCAGCCATGGCTGATACTCATTGAGCGGCAAATACCAGTGCTTGGTCTTGCGCTTCACAAGAGGGTTGCCGTTGATGGCGTTCACCGGATTGATCAGCTCGTCGGGCGACAGGGTGGAGCCGCACTTCTCGCACTGGTCGCCATTAGCGTCAGCGGCATGGCACACCGGGCATTCACCCTTGATATTGCGGTCGGTGAGGAACTCGTGCGTGGCCTCATCGTAGAATTGCTCGCTTTCCATCTGAATAAACTTGCCATTCTCGTTCAGATGCTTGAAGAAGTCGCTGGCAAACTGATGGTGAATTTTCGAGGTAGTGCGTGAATAGATGTCGAACGAGATGCCGAAACGCTCAAAACTCGACTTGATCAGATTATGGTAGCGGTCCACCACATCCTGCACCGAGCAGCCCTCTTTACGGGCACGGATCGTGACGGGCACACCGTGCTCGTCGCTTCCGCCCACAAACAGCACATTCTCGCCTTTCATACGCTTGTAGCGCACATAGATGTCGGCCGGCACATACACGCCTGCCAAGTGACCGATATGCACCGGGCCATTGGCGTAGGGCAGCGCTGCCGTGACGAGCGTGCGCTTAAAATCTTTTTTCTCCATATATAATTATGAGTGTGAAATGTTTTAAAAATATGATAACTGCAAAGTTACTAATTTTATCGCTAACTATTTGCATCACACCGCCAAAACCATCAAAAAACCACTGCCACCACACTTTGTAAGGAGAAAGCAACGCTCTAAATTGCATTTTAATATAAAAACCTTAAATTATTTGTCATATTTTCACTTTTTTGCTTAATATTTCATAACTTTGTAAACTCTTATTCCTTAATTTACAAGGATGTGTTCTGAATATTATTACAACAACTACACATATCATATCTTTATATTTAACAATGAGAAAAAAATTACTGTATTTAGCATTGACGCTGCTGCCAATCGCCGCATTGGCAGTGAAGGCCTCTTCTGGCGATAAGATGCTGCATTTCGCTGATTTTCTGCAAGAAAAACAAGAGGTAGCAGCAGAAAGCGCGCCACAAAAAGCCCCCTCTAAAATTAGACTGAATGTGCCTCACAAGCTGGCCTATGCATGGGCCACACGCGAGCGCGACGGCAAAAAAGGTCTGGTGAAATTCTACCTCGACCAGCCAAAAGACCTCACCTTGCTCTTCACGATGGAGAATTCCGCTTTTGCCGGCACGCATGGCACTGGCAGCGACTATTTCTTTTTCCGCTATAAGGACGACAAGGAGAATCAGACCATGGAGCCTATCGCCTTCTCGAAAGTGGACATCAACACCGGCAAGGTGACCGACGTGGCCAACTGGTCGAGCGCTGGCTTCATCTGCAACGACATGACCTACGACTTCACATCGGGCAACATCTACGCCATGTGCCGCGCCATCTATCACGACGATATTCTTAACTTCGACATTGAGTATTCCGCCATTATCCGCATCAACCCGAAAACCGGTGCTTACTCAGAGGCGAAGAGCTTCCTGCAAGACTATTCAGGACTCTCCAACCCCACTTATCTGACAATGGCTGCCGACATGCAGGGCAACCTCTACAGCGTGACAGCTGGCGGCGTACTTGTGAAGTTCGACACTAAGAACGACTTTGCCGAAACCGTGATCGGCTCCACCACGCTTGCCCCCGGCACATATATCCAGAGCATGGAATTTGACCATGCCACCGGCAACCTCTACTGGCAAGCCGACTTCTCTAAGAAAAACAGCGTGCTCGCGCTGGTCAACACCAGCACCGGCAAAGCCACCACTATTGGCGAGGTGGGCAACGATGCCCGCTTGGCTGGTATCTATGTGCCTTTCAACACGCCTGCCAACTCAGCCCCTGGCGCTCCCGCCAACCTAAAGGCTGTGGCCGACGCCACCGGCGCCCTGAAGGCCACCATTTCATGGACAAATCCCACACGCAGCTTCGGCGGACAGCTCATTGGCAATGTGTCGGCTGTGACCGTGAAGCGTGGCAATGAGGTGATAAAAGTGCTCAACGGCGGCACTCCCGGCGAGCAAATGACCTTCACCGATGAAAACGCCACCGCCACCGGCATGACCGACTACACCGTGTATGCCTCCAACGGCAGCGGCGAGGGCATGGCCACCACCACCAGCGTGTGGGTGGGCCACGACATTCCTTCTGAAGTGACCAAGCTCGGCATCAACAACACCGTGGACGGCGGCGCCGAACTCACTTGGGAGGAGCCTACCATCGGTGCTCACGGCGGCTACGTCGACGCAGCATCACTCTGTTATAAAATCACCCGTATGCCTGAAGGCACTGTTGTGGCTGACAATGTGAAAGGCACACAATACATCGACAGCAGCGTGAAAAACATCGGTGAATACTATTATGTGGTGACCAGCAAAACCGCCGACGGCGAAGGCGATTCCGCTCGCTCCGCCAATATGTTTGTGGGTAGCACCGTGGCGTATCCCTACACTTGCGCATTCAGTACCGTGGCGGAATTCAAGTCATGGTATGTGATCGACAACAACGGCGACGGCAGCACATGGAAATTCAAGGAGCAAGTGGGCAAAGGCTATGCCATGTATGGCTACAGCAACACCAACAACGGCGACGACTATCTCATCTCTCCCGACCTCTACATGAAGAAAGGCTACACTTATCAAATCAACTTCAACTACAAGGGCGCAAACGCCAACTTCACCGAAAAATTTGAACTCACTTTCGGAAAGGACAAAAGCGCCGAGTCACAGAGCACCGTGGTGAAGCAGTATGAATTCAAGAGCGGCGACCTCACCTCATCGGGCACCATCACGCTGCCAGCAGTGGAGGAGAGCGGTGTTTACCACGTGGCATTCCACGCCACCAGCGACAAGGGTATGTATAACATCTACATTTCCGATGTGGAAATCACCGAGACCGGCGGATCAAGCGGAGGAGGAGACGACGGCGATCTTGCCACTCCTTTCAACCTGAAGGCCAAAGTGAACGGCTCCAACGCCACACTCACTTGGAACAAGAGCAACGACGAAGGCGGTATGACTGAGGACATCAACGAAACATTCGACACTTACGCCGACTGGGAAATCAACCCTGTGGGCGACTACGGATGGAACTATATAGATGCCGACAAGGGCATCCCCTTCTACAACCTCGACGGCGTGACAGAAGCCACTTTCCCCGGAGCCAAGACCCCTTGCGCTGCCGTGGTATTCAATCCAAAAGCCATGAATGCCTCTTTCCTTGAAGACAATCCTCCGGTGAGCGGCGACAAATATCTGCTTTTCCGCAACAACACTGCCGATGCCAATGGCAACACCCCGGCGCCAAAGGCCAACGACTACTTCATTTCGCCACTCCTTGCCTATGGCAAGCCATTCACATTCAGTTTCTATGTGAAAGCCGACCCCGACAGCGAGGAAGAAGACGAGAGTTGGAAATGGAACAAGGAGGAGATTCGCGTGGGCTATTCCATCACCGGCAAAGAGGCCGACGACTTTATCTGGCTCACCGACAAAAATGAAGTGGTGAACAGCGACTGGGCACTGCACAGCTACACCATTCCTGCCGAGGCCAAATATGTGTGCATCAACTACTGCACACCTAAAAACGGCTATTTAATGTGTCTCGACAACGTTTTTATTGGAACTGGCACACCTGAGATGGCTAAAAAGAAAAGCACCAAAGAAGCCACTTTCCAATATTACAATATCTATCTCGACGATCAGCTCGTGGGCAAGAGCATTGAAAGCACCTACAGCCTCACCGGTATAGCCAAAGGCGACCACACCGCAAAGGTGACCACTCAATACTTAGAGGGTGAGTCGAAAGCCGCTTCCGTTACATTCACCATCACCGGCACCACCATAGGCGACATCAACGCCGACGGCACTATCGATGTGAGCGACGTGACAGCGCTCATCAACAAGATACTTGGCAGTGGCAGCGCTTACAACGACAGCGCATGCGACGTGAACGCCGACGGTGCCATCGATGTGAGCGACGTGACAGCGCTCATCAACCTCATTCTCAAATAAGCCTTGCTAAAGCTTATACTATAGCCTGGAGCATCAAAAAGTGCTCCAGGCTATTTTTATTTTATAAAAATATAAGGCTCTTACAGGCAAAAATTAACCTGTGCACAGCATCTCGTCATCTATTGTTTATTATCAAGAGAAAACCGCTCCAAAAGTGGCTGTGAGGCGGATTTTCAGAGGTTATCAACAAATTGTTAATAACTTGTGGAAAAGGGATTGATAACTTTACAACAAAAAAAGGCTAAAAAACTTGACTTTTAAGAATCACTTCGGCTTAGCATTTTATTAGCCTAAATCCAAATTAGTTAGCATCATATTATAATTGTAGATTCAACAGGGTTTTCATCAGTTTTTAATAGGTAATGACGTAAGAATTTATTAACTTTGCAAGATATTAACAGGGTGTTGATAAAGTTCGGAAACGGCTCTAAATCAAAATTTAAGGTTGTTGACCAATTATTCATAACCGCAGCATCTACAACAATAACTTTATATGCAAGAAAATAGGTTAAAAGTTATTGTCACTATTAACAGCGTATCATTATCAATAATTTATTATTCAATTTAAAAATAAAAATTAAATATATAATGATGTATGTTGATAACCGTGTGAAGTGATGCCGAGACAATGGGAGGCTGATGATCGAACGGAAAAAATTTAGGCACAATTAAAAAAGAATACACAAACACATTAAAAGTATATGGAATATAATTTTCGTGAAATTGAAAAGAAATGGCAGCAGTACTGGCGCGACCAGCACACCTACCAATGTGACATAAAAGAAGGAAAGCCTAAGTATTATGTGCTCGACATGTTTCCCTACCCCTCTGGGGCAGGACTTCACGTGGGCCATCCATTGGGCTACATAGCCAGCGACATTTATGCACGCTACAAAAGGCTGAACGGCTTTAATGTGCTCCACCCTATGGGCTACGACGCCTATGGCCTGCCTGCCGAGCAATACGCCATACAGACGGGGCAGCACCCTGAGGTGACAACAGTGAAGAACATAGCGCGCTACCGTGAGCAGCTTGAGAAGATTGGCTTCTGCTACGACTGGAGCCGCGAGGTCCGCACATGCGATCCTAAATACTACAAGTGGACGCAGTGGGCTTTCTTGAAGATGTTCAAGAGCTATTACGACACAGCCCTCGACAAGGCTCGCCCTATCGATGAGCTGGTTGCGTATTTTGAGAAGCACGGAAGCGAGGGCTGTAACGCTGCCACCAATGGCAAGAACGATTTCACCGCAGAGCAGTGGAATGCCATGAGCAAAGTGGAAAAGGAGAACACACTGATGGACTATCGCATAGCCTACCGTGGCAACACCATGGTGAACTGGTGTCCGAAGCTGGGCACTGTGCTTGCCAACGACGAGGTGAGCGAAGGCGTGTCGCTCCGTGGCGGCTATCCTGTGGTGCAGAAAATGATGAGCCAGTGGTGCTTGCGAGTGTCGGCTTACGCAGGGCGTTTGCTGCGCGGACTTGACAAGCTCGACTGGACCGACTCTATCAAGGAGACCCAGCGTAACTGGATTGGCTACAGTGAGGGTGCAGAAATGCAGTTTCCTCTGGTGGGGAGCGATGAGAAGCTGCTCATCTTCACCACAAGGGCCGATACCATTTTCGGTGTAACGTTTATGGTGCTTGCTCCTGAGAGCGAGTATGTGGAAAAAGTGACCACTGCTGACCAGAAAGCCGCTGTGGATGCCTATATCGATGAGGTGAAGCATAAAACAGAGCGTGAGCGCCTGATTGAAAAGAAGGTGTCGGGCGTGTTCAGTGGCTCGTATGCTGTAAATCCTGTCACAGGCAAGAATATTCCTATCTATATCAGCGACTATGTGCTCGCTGGCTATGGCACGGGCGCAATTATGGCTGTGCCTGCTCACGACAGCCGCGACTATGCCTTTGCCAAGCACTTCAATCTGGAAATAATTCCACTGATAGAGGGCGCTGACGTGAGCAAGGAGAGTTTCGACGCCAAGGAGGGCATTGTGATGAACTCAAGCAACGACCGACTTCAGCTCAACGGACTTCAAGTGAAGGATGCCATAGCCAAGACTAAAGAATTTATAGAGCAGGAGGGCATCGGTAAGGTGAAGGTGAACTATCGCCTCCGCGATGCCATATTTAGCCGTCAGCGCTATTGGGGCGAGCCTTTCCCTATCTATTACGATGCCGACGGACAGCCACAGGCCATCGATGAGGGCGAACTGCCTCTGCAGCTCCCTGAGGTGGACAAGTTCCTGCCTACCGAGAGCGGAGAGCCTCCATTGGGACGCGCTAAAAACTGGGTAGCCTCCAATGGACGCCCACTGGAGCTGTGCACGATGCCTGGCTTTGCGGGGTCGAGCGCCTATTATCTGCGCTATATGGATCCGCACAACGACGAGGCGATGGTGGGAAAGGAGGCCGATGAATACTGGCGTCAGGTGGATCTATATGTGGGGGGCACCGAGCACGCCACCGGCCACTTGATCTACAGCCGCTTCTGGAATAAATTTCTCTACGACTATGGTTATGTGTGTGAGGACGAGCCTTACAAGAAACTTTTCAACCAGGGTATGATCCAGGGACGCAGTAACTTTGTGTATCGCATCAAGGACACCAACACCTTTGTGAGCCTCAATCTCAAAGACCAGTACGATGTGACTCCTATCCATGTGGATGTGAACATTGTGAGCAACGATGTGCTCGACATCGACAAGTTCCGCGCTTGGCGCCCAGAGTTTGCTGATGCGGAGTTTATCCTTGAGAAGGGCAAATACATTTGCGGCTGGGCTATTGAGAAGATGTCGAAGTCGATGTTCAATGTAGTGAACCCCGACGACATTGTGGAACGTTACGGCGCCGACACGCTGCGCCTGTATGAAATGTTCCTTGGTCCGGTAGAGGCAAGCAAGCCCTGGGACACCAACGGCATCGACGGTGTGAACCGCTTCCTGAAAAAGCTGTGGAATATGGTGTTCGATGGCGATAATGTTCGCCTTACCGACGAAAAGCCTACAGCTGAAAACTTGAAGTCGCTCCACAAGCTCATCAA
>DLLC01000006.1:28438-39395 GCA_002476625.1 Porphyromonadaceae bacterium UBA7572
ATCAAGAAGGTGACCGCCGATGTGGAAGTGCTCAGCTACAACACTTCTGTGGCGGCATTTATGATATGCGTGAATGAGCTTTACTCACAGAAGTGCGTGAGCAAGGCCATATTCCACGACCTCATTGTGGTGCTTGCCCCATTCGCTCCCCACATCTGCGAGGAGCTGTGGCATGTGCTGGGAGGTGAAGGCACCGTGTGCGATGCCAAGTGGCCTGCCTTCAATGAGGAGTATCTCAAAGAGAGCAATGTGAAATACACCGTTATGTTCAACGGCAAGCCACGCTTCAACATAGAGGTGGCTGTGGGCACCGACAAGGCTGAAGTGGAGCGCCTCGCCCTCACCGACAAGGGCGCGGAAAAATGGCTCGCTGGCAAGACACCGAAAAAGGTGATTGTTGTGCCTAACAAAATCGTGAACGTAGTGATATAATTTTTTTTAAAAAGCGTAAAAAATAAAAGGGTGTGCGCTTATGCTACTGTTAGCATATTTCACACCCTTTTTTATAAGTAATGATGAAAAAGATAGTTTTTGCCACCAACAATGCCCACAAGCTGAAAGAGCTGAGGGAGATAGTGGCCGACAAATTTCAAATATTGAGCCTTGCCGATATTGATTGCCATGCCGACATTCCCGAAACCAGCCCCACTATTGAAGGAAACGCAGAGCAGAAGGCACGCTATATCAAGGATAATTACGGCTACGATTGCTTCAGCGACGACACTTGCCTTGAGATTGACGCCCTTGGCGGCGAGCCAGGCGTGTACAGTGCGCGCTATGCCGAAGGCGCCGGTCACGACAGCGAGGCCAATATGCGCAAAGTGCTTGATAAAATGAGTGGTGTGCCAGAGGAGCGTCGCACCGCGCGGTTTCGCACGGCGGTGGCACTGATTCTTGAAGGCGAACTGCATATTTTTGAAGGCACAGTTGAGGGGCACATACTCACTGCGAAACAGGGCGACAGCGGTTTTGGCTACGATCCTATTTTCCAGCCCGACGAGGCCGACGGACGCACCTTCGCGCAGATGAGCGCAGATGAGAAAAACGCCATTAGCCACCGTGGCCGTGCCGTAAAAAAACTGGTGGATTTTCTTTGCAAGTAAAACCGTAAAAGTAAAGCGAGGGAGCAGCAGCTCTGCCTCGCTTGATTATATGTGTAAAAAATGCGATTGTAACCGTAAAATTAACGTTAATTCTGCGATTATAACCGCATTTTTTACGGTTATTTTATAATAGAAAATTCAAATAGTTGTCAGGGTTCACCACATTAAATTGAGCGGTGGGATATGCTTTTGAAAAGCCTCCAGGCACTTTTGGCGTTTTCTTTCCCCACTTCATCTCGTAAGCGTTGATATTATCTCCTTTCTCCACAATTAAGTCAATTTCCTGCTGATCGTAGGTGCGCCAGAAGTGTAACTGCTGATGAAGCAGCATATTTTGGTTTTCTTTTATTTTCTCGGTTATAAAGAAATTTTCCCATAATTCACCCATGTCATGCCTATTGTTGGCATCTTTAAAATCACCAATCACGGCATTTCTTATGCCATTGTCATAAAAATACCATTTTCCGGCTTTCGACACCTCTTTCCGCATATTTCTGCTGAAAGCTCTAATTTTATAGATTACAAACACCTTAGCCAGCAAATCAAGATATTTTTCCACCGTTTCGCGGTGCATACCGAGCTGTTTTCCCAATTCATCATATTTCACTTCACTGCCAGCCTGATAGGCTATCAACTGGAGCAGACGGTTCATTTTAGCGGAATTCCTCAACCCGTCGATGGCGAGGATATCTTTCAATAGATAGGCATTGACTATTTCTCTGAGGTATTCCTCTCTCATATTGTTGCTGGTCATTCCCACCACTTCAGGATAACTTCCGTAAATAAGGCGGTTGGTAAGATTTTGTTTGATTTCTATGCCGCTTTGTATTTGTGCTATCTCCTTTACGGAAAAGGAGGTAAGCATGAATTGTGAGGCTCGTCCCACAAGTGGCTCTCCTATCTTATTCAGTAAGTCGAATGAAGAAGAACCAGTGGCCACTACCTTAATGCCTTCAATTTCATCCACTATGAGCTTAATGATATGGCCAATGTCGGGTATGCTTTGCGCCTCGTCGATGGCAAGTAAATCCAAATCACCGAATAGATGGCGATAATTGCTCACCGATCGGTTTTGCAGCATATTGTGCACATCAATGTCTTCCCCATTAAGGATAACGGATTTGCCCTTATATCTCTTCACGATTTCTTTGAGTAAAAAGGTTTTTCCCACACGGCGTGCGCCATATATGAGCATGGCTTTACCGGGTGCCATTCGTTCTTCTATTTTTTTTTGGAGAATTCGTTTGATGGGTTCCATAGTAAAATAATTTTTTATGTTGCAAAAATAGTAAATTATGCGGTTATAACCGTAAAATTAACGTTAATTCTGCGGTTATAACCGCATTTTTTTACAGTTTTAATGGGCATTGCCAATTTATGTTACGTCTGACACCGAAATTTAATTTGCCTAAAAAAGGCTTGAAACCAATATTTTTAGGCTATTTTTTGTAGTATTAAGCATAAGCGGCCGTAGCAGAAGGTAAAGACGATTTTTTTATGCTGCCACATAATGCATTCAATTTTTTTGTGTAGATTTGCGGAAAGAAAAAATGTTTGTTTATGCTACGTAGAATAAGAATTGTGCTGGCCGCAGTGTGCACCATGCTTATCACGGTGCTTTTGCTTGACTTCACAGGTGCCGCTTATCACTGGCTGGGCTGGCTCTCAAGAATTCAGTTTTTGCCGGCGGTGCTGGCTCTCAATGTGGTGGTGATAGTGTCGCTGCTGCTGCTCACACTGGTGTTTGGCAGGGTGTACTGCTCTGTGATATGCCCCCTTGGAGTGATGCAGGATTTGATTTCGTGGATTCACGGGCGAAGAAAGAAAAACCGCTTCACCTATGGCCGTCCTAAGAACTGGCTTCGCTATCCATTGCTCGCCATGCTTGTGGTGGGCGTGGCATTAGGTGTAGGGGCTATCGTGACGATTCTCTCGCCTTATGGCACCTATGGCACCATTGTGGGCAATCTGCTTCAGCCGCTCTACATCTGGTGCAACAATGGGCTTGCCGCCATAGCCGAGCATTACGGCAGCTATGCGTTCTACGCTAAAGAAGTGTGGATAAAGAGTGTGCCTGTGCTGGTGTGCGCCATAGTGCTGTTTTTGGCCATCTTTGTGCTGGCATGGCGTGGTGGACGCACCTACTGTAACACCATTTGCCCTGTGGGCACGCTCCTTGGCTTTGTGGCGCGCTTTTCATGGCTTAAAGTGCATTTCGATACCGATAAATGCAAGAATTGCGGGCTTTGCGCCAAAAACTGCAAGGCATCGTGCATCGACTTGAAAGCTCATAAGATTGACTATTCGCGGTGTGTGACTTGTGGCGACTGTGTGGATAAATGTGGCTTTGGCGCACTGACCTACGCACATGCGCCATCCGCAAAAAAAGAAGAATCGGACACCGCCCCCGTCGACGCCACACGCCGCGCTCTGCTTGTGGGTGCGGCAGCGCTTGGAGCGGAGGCGGCAATGGGCAAGCTGAAAAAGGTGGACGGCGGTATGACCGTGCTCGACGACCGCATCACTCCGCCGCGTCATGTCACGCCCACACCTCCAGGCTCATTGAGTGTGCGCAATTTGGAGCATCGCTGCGTGGGGTGCCAACTTTGCATTTCAAAGTGCCCCAATGGCGTGCTTCGTCCGTCGGCCGACCTTACACGGCTGATGCAGCCCGAAATGAATTTCGACCGAGGCTTCTGCCGCCCGGAGTGCACGATGTGCTCACACGTTTGTCCTGCCGGGGCCATCCAGCCCATCAGTGTGGCCGACAAGTCGAGCACGCAGATAGGGCATGCCGTTTGGCGCAGGAAATACTGTGTGCCGCTCACCGACAAGGTGGACTGTGGCAACTGCGCCCGCCACTGCCCCACCGGTGCTATCCAGATGGTGCCCAGCGATCCTACCGACGACACCTCGTTTGAAATACCGGTAGTGAACACAGAGAAGTGCATTGGCTGTGGCTCGTGTGAATACGTGTGCCCGGCACGCCCTCACTCAGCTATATATGTGGAAGGGCACGAAACTCATAAAACTTTATGACACTATGGACAAGACTACACATAATAAGAAGAATATATTCAGCCGCAGATCGTTCTTGAAGGGACTGGGAATAGGCACAGCGGCTGTGGCTGCGCCAGCCACTATTGTGAGTTGCGCAAAGGAAAGTGCCGCCGATGGCGAGCAAGAGCCCCCCGTGGGGAAGATGACCTACCGCACCCAGCCCACATCGGGCGACAAGGTGTCGATTCTCGGCTATGGCATGATGCGCCTTCCCACCAAGAACGACCACATAGGAGAGCGCCAGAACGGAGAGGGTGAAATAGACCAGGATATGGTGAACAAGCAGGTGGACTATGCGCTGGAGCATGGACTTAACCTTTTCGACACTTCACCGGTTTACTGCAAGGGACTGAGCGAGAAAGCACTTGGCACTGCCCTCTCGCGCCACGACCGCAAGCAGTATTTCATCTCCACCAAAATGAGCAATATGCACGAATACTCGCGCGAGGCATCCATCGCCATGTTTGAAAAGTCGCTCGCCGACTTGCAGACCGACCACATCGACTACTATCTGTGGCATAACATAGGCGGCGACCGCCCGGAGGAGGGGCTCGACGCCATGGGGCTGTTTGAGGCGCGCTTTATCAACAATGGCATCATGGACTTCCTCAACCAGAAGAAGAAGGAGGGCGTGATCCGTAATCTCGGATTCTCATACCATGGCGACGTGGCTATTTTCGACCATGCGCTAAAGCTGCACGACCAGGGAAAGGTGAAATTCGACTTCGTGCTCATTGAGCTCAACTACCTCGACTGGAAGCACGCAAAGGAAATCAACGACTATAACACCAACGCAGAATATCTGTATGGCGAAATAGAAAAGCGCGGGCTGATGGCATTCGTGATGGAACCGCTGCTTGGCGGATGGTTGAGCAACCTGCCCGACAAGCTGGTGGCACAGCTCAAACGGCGCGACCCCGACCACTCCGTGGCATCGTGGGCTTTCCGCTACGCCGCATCACACAAGAATGTGCTATGTGTGCTATCGGGAATGACCTATATGGAGCACTTGAAGGACAATTTGCGCACCTACTGCCCGCTCCATCCTCTCACCGAGGCGGAGATGCGCTTTCTCGACGAGGACATCTCCAAGCAGATAGTGGGCTACAACACCATTCCGTGTAACGACTGCAAATACTGTATGCCTTGCCCCTACGGCATCGACATTCCTGGCATATTTGTGCACTACAATAAGTGCCTGAGCGCCGAAAATGTGGTGAAGAGCACAGCCGACCCCAACTACGAGAAGGCTCGGCGAGCCTTCCTCGTGGGCTACGACCGCAGTGTGCCCAAGCTCCGCCAGGCCGACCACTGCATAGGCTGCGGCAAATGCGTGAGCTCATGCCCTCAGCGCATCCGCATACCCGACGAGCTGCACCGCATCAGCGAGTATGTGGAAGCCATCAAGCAGCACCACGATGCCACCGAATAGTGCCAAATAATATCAGCCACGATTCAAATATTTTATCATATAGCTGAGATTTTTTGCAGAAGGGCGCAAGTTGCAGTAACTTTGCTGTGATGATAGATTTTACACCTTTTGTAAGAAAGCATTTTGTGGCTCGGCTCTACGACCATCTGCGCTACCGCGACTATGCCGACGCTCTGCAGCAGGGCGTGCTGGTGAAGCTCATTGAGAATGCATCGCTCACCGAGATGGGGAGGAAGTACGATTTCTCCAGTATGCGCACTTACCGCGACTTTGCCACTTCTTTGCCGCTGTATCGCTATGAGGACCTTCGCCCGCAAATCATGCGTATGGTCAATGGCGAGGCGAATGTGCTATGGCGGGGCAAGTGCTTCAATTTTGCGCAGTCGTCGGGCACATCCGACGGCAAGAGCAAGTATATTCCCATCACCGCCGACGCATTGAAGAAGAATCACTACCGTGGCGCGAGCGATGTGGTGAGCCATTACCTTAATCTCAACCCCGACAGCCGCATTTTCAGCGGCAAGGCGTTCATTTTAGGAGGCAGCTTTGCCAATGAGCTGAATCTGAAGCCTGGCACGCATGTGGGCGACCTCAGTGCCACACTTATCCAGAACATCAATCCCTTAGTGAACCTTTTCCGTGTGCCCGGCAAGCGGGTGGCGCTGATGCCCGACTGGCATGAGAAGCTGCCTGCGCTCGTGGAGGCAGCTCTTAATGAGAATGTCACCAACCTTTCGGGGGTGCCATCGTGGTTTTTGACGGTGCTGAAAGAGGTGATGGCAAAAAAGGGTGTGAGCTGCATTCATGAGGTGTGGCCAAATTTAGAGGTGTTTTTCCATGGCGGAATAGCCTTCGCCCCTTATCGTGAGCAATACGAGAAAATATGCGACATGGGCAAGATGCACTTCCTCGACACCTACAATGCCAGCGAGGGCTTCTTTGCCGTGCAAAGTTCGTGGGAGACGACAGCCATGCTTCTGCTGCTCGACATAGGTGTGTTCTACGAGTTTATTCCGGTTGCCGACTCCGCCAGTTCCTCGCCAGATGTGATTCCCGTGTGGGAAGTGGAGGCCGGGCAGACCTACGAAATGGTGATTACCGCATGCAACGGCCTTTGGCGCTATCGCATTGGCGACACCGTGACCGTGGAGCAGACGCACCCTGTGAAAATAAGGATTGCGGGCCGCACAAAGAGTTTTATCAACGCCTTTGGCGAGGAACTGATGGTGCATAACGCCGACGCGGCCATCACCAAGGCCTCTGCGCTCACGGGTGCACAGGTGCTCAACTACACTGCCGCGCCAGTGTATGCCGGCGATCATTCACGCGGTCGCCACCAGTGGCTTGTGGAGTTTGCCCGAATGCCGTCGTCGAAAGATGAGTTTATGAAAATTCTCGACCAGAGCCTGCGTGAGGTGAACAGCGACTACGATGCCAAGCGCAGTGGCGGCATCTTCCTCGATGCGCCTGAACTTGTGGTGGCCACGCCTGGACTTTTCGACCGATGGCTCGGCTCCACCGGCAAATTAGGCGGACAGCGCAAAATACCGCGCCTGAGCAATAATCGTGACATTATCGAACAAATGCTAAAGATGCAATGATGAGTGAGAACAGATTTAAGTGGGTGGCGGTGATTTCCACCCTTCCGGTGCTGATGTGGCCGCTGCTGCTTGTGCACATCGACCAGATAGACACTGCCATTGAGCGCTTCCTGATGCTCGGTATGCCTGTGTTTGGCTTGCTTTGTGGCTATTTGGCCACCTACACCTATCCCGACCGCCCCGCCCTGGCGTGGATTCTGATAGCTGTGGCATGGCTATCGTATGCCGGTTTTGTGATTATAGGATTATAAAAAAAAGAATCTTGACAATGAAGATGATAGCTAAGATATTCCGCACTAATTTAGGGGCGGCTTTGGTGAATATGCTGATGGCATACGTGGCGTTTATGCTCTCGCGTGTGGCTTTCTTTTTTGAGAACTACTCCACTTTCGCTCCCGATATGAGCTGGGGGCTGCTGGTGAATATGATAAAAGGCTCATTAGTGTTCGACACCTCCGCCCTTCTCTATATCAATAGCCTTTACCTCGTGCTTATGCTTCTGCCTTGGGGGCGCAAGGAGAACGCTGGATTTCAGCGCGCGCTCAAATGGCTGTTTGTGACGCTCAACTCCGTGGGCGTGGCCATGAACCTTGGCGATGCGGTGTATGTGGCCTACACTGGACGCCGCTCCACCATCACCGTTTTCTCTGAGTTTGTGAACGAGAACAACATAGCCTCCATCTTCTTGACCGAATTTGTGAATCACTGGTATTTAGTGCTTCTATTCGTGTTGATAGTGGCGCTGATGTGGATTTGCTACCGCAAGCCTGAAAAAAGCGTGTGGGGCAGGCCATGGCGCTATTATACGGCACAGAGCGTGGCACTGATAGTGGTGGCGCCACTCGCCATCATAGGCATTCGCGGCAGTGCCACGGCTGGCACTCGCCCGATCACTGTGAGCAATGCCAACGAGTATGTGAACCGCCCCATTGAGGGCACTTTGGTGCTCAACACCCCATTCTCCATTATCCGAAGCATCGGAAAAAAGGTGTTTGTCACCCCATCGTATATGTCGATGGAGGAGATGCACCGCACCTATGAGCCGATTATCACTCCAGTGAACGACTCGCTCACCACCCGGCAAAAGAAAAATGTGGTGGTGATTATCGTGGAGAGTATGGGCAAGGAGTATATCGGAAGCCTGAACCCCACTCTTGAGGGCGGAAAATACAAAGGGTATATGCCGTTTATCGACTCGCTCCTGCGCAAGAGCCTCACCTTTGAATACACATTCGCCAACGGCCGCATATCAATGGACGCCATGCCGTCGGTGCTGTCGGGCATACCGATGATGGTGGAGCCATTCTTCCTCACCCCAGCCTCGCTCAACGAGGTGGGCGGCCTGCCGAAGATGCTCAAGCCGAGAGGGTATTTCAGCGCATTTTTCCATGGCGGGCACAATATATCCATGGGCTTCAGCGCCTTTGCCCACGCCATAGGCTATGAGAAATATTTCGGGCTTAACGAGTATTGCCGCTCGCCGAAGTATGGTGGAATGGACGATTTCGACGGCAAATGGGCCATCTGGGACGAGCCATTCCTGCAATACACCCTCGACGAGATTGACACATTTAAGCAGCCGTTCCTGGTGTCGATGTTCACCGCCTCATCGCACCACCCTTATCACATTCCTGATCAGTATGCTGGAAAAATCACCTCGGCGCCGGGCGGAATGCCTATGTATAAGTGCATTCGCTACACCGACATGGCTTTGAGGAAGTTTTTTGAAAGAGCCAGCCGTCAGCCATGGTATCACAACACCATTTTCGTGATAGTGGCCGACCACACCAACCAAAATCAGCACGCTTTCTACAAGACCGACCAGGGGCTTTACAGCATACCTATCATATTCTATACGCCCGACGGCAGTCTGCGCCCTGGTATAATGAAGAATGTGATTGCGCAGCAAACCGATGTAACTCCCACGCTGATGCACATTTTGGGCTACAACAAGCCTTATGTGGCTTTTGGCTGCGACCTCCTGAGCACTCCTGCCGAGAAGACTTGGGCATTCAACTACAACAACGGCGTGTACCAGTACTTCAAAGGCGACCTGATGCTCCAGTTCGACGGCACCAAGACGATAGCTCTCTACCGTTTCAAAACCGACCCTCTGCTCAAGCACAACCTTGTGGGGCGCCTTCCTGAGCAGGCATCGCTTGAAAAGCAGCTGAAAGCCCTCATTCAGCAGTATATGCACCGCATGAACACCAACACCCTCGTGCTCCGCTAACCGATTTTTTTTATATATAATACTGCTGGATGATGTGGTCCAGTTCGCCTACAAGGTAAAATGGAACATTGATGAGCCGGTATGGATTGTGTGAAGGCGAAGGCGTCATGGCGTCTTGCACTGAGAAAGAGCCACTCCAAATTCTTATAGCTGTGATAGGGTGTCCACAGCAGTTCACGAAAGAATGTAGTGAGCGCAAGTGCGAGTTTGTGCCTGTTTTCACTTCTATTGGTATGACATTTGCCCCGGTAAGCCACACAAAGTCTATTTCAGCGTCGGCTCCTTTTTTGTCACGAACCCAAAAATGCTGTTCCTCTTTGTAGTGATTGTCAAGCAGCACCCTTAATTCTTGTGCCACAATGTGTTCGGCGGCATGGCCTCGCCAAGTGTCGAGTAAGTCTTTGTTTTGAAGATACTCTAATTGAATATCGGCAAAAAAATTGACCAGTCCAGTATCCACCCAAATGAGTTTTGGCGACCTTGTGAGAGCAGGGATGGCGGGTGCTTTTGTTGAGGTAACAGGGTAGTCTAATGTTAGGATAAAGGCCTTTTGAAGCACATCAAGGGCTTCATGAATGGCTGTTGATGTGTAGGCACTTCCTGCAAATTTTGCAAAAGTGATGGTTTGACCCGCCAGTGTCCATCCATGTTGCAGAATGTGCCTCATAACGGCAATCTGCCTTTCATTTTTCCCATAGTGTTCAAGATCTTCTATGTATCCGTTTCGGAGCGATTGAAAAATGGGCGCTAATTCCACGATGTCGTGGTGGTTTGCATAGTTGGCCACCACTTCTGGCATTCCTCCCACGAGCGCATACTTGTTGAATTGCTTGATAATTTCCTCATGAAGACCAATGTCAATGTGCTCATAGTCGTGTAGCGTGTCCACCCATTCCTCACCTTTGGTGGCGGCGAGAAATTCTTGGAAATTAAAGGGACGGAGGGTGAGATATTCCACACGTCCAACCGGAAATGATATGTGACTTTTCACAAGCGACTGAAGGCGCGACCCAGCTGCGATGATAAATAGCCAAGGCGTCTGTTCATAGAAAAACCTGAGCAGTGCCACTGCTTTTGGATTTTCTTGGATTTCATCAATGAAGATGAGCACTTGTGTGGAATTCTGTTTTTGTATGCCGTTTTTAAGGAAGAGAAATCGCACAAGTGCTTCCACATCTGTATATTGGTTGAACAATTCTGCATCTTGGTAATTCTCTAAATTTAGGCAGATAAAATGGTCAAACTCTTTGGCAAATTCCTTGACAAGTGTGGTCTTTCCCACTTGGCGTGCACCACGCAGGACGAGAGGTTTTCTACCTTCTTTATTTTTCCAAATTTTCAGCTTTTCTAACAGAATTCGCTTGTACATATCGTAAAATATTAGTTTTCAATTACAAAGGTATAAAATATTTCTAAAGTAGGGGCAAGAATTGGGTGATTTCTTTCTAAAGTAGGGGCAAGAATCGGGTAAATTTTTTCTAAAGTAGGGGCAAGAATTGGGTGATTTCTTTCTAAAGTAGGGGCAAGA
>DLLC01000006.1:39441-39943 GCA_002476625.1 Porphyromonadaceae bacterium UBA7572
TCTTTCTAAAGTAGGGGCAAGACGGCGGTTTGGGTGCACGGTGGCATTGGCTGTATGTGCGGTGAGTGTGGCGTTTTACAAAAAGGCGCATATTCGCCAGAGAGCGTACCAAAATACCCGATTTTAGGTGTTTATTGTGACGTTTTATTTAAAAAATATCAAAAAATCTTTGAAATTATAAATTTATTGGCGTAAATTTGTGGGTGATTAATAGTTAATTAGCGGAAGATGTGAATATTTCCCACGTGCGAATGTGTAATAATTCATTTCTTTGTTGTGAATACAAATACTTGCTACATAAAATCAAAATCACTTATATATAACCATTATGCTGAAACGAAGAATTTTTTCACTTCTTGCCGCGCTTTTGCCACTTATGGCCTTTGCGCAGGCAAAGAGTGTGCCTTACTACACGGAGATAGGTGGTAAGACAGCGATTGACGCCGACTGGACAGTCTATAACGTCAACAATGATGCAAAAACTTGGGTAAACGAGTCGAGC
>DLLC01000038.1:0-4126 GCA_002476625.1 Porphyromonadaceae bacterium UBA7572
GTATGACCAAAGAGCAAAAAGAGCTACTAAAAGGTATTGTGTCATTGATAGAATCAACAGAGACAACAGATATATTGTATGCCGACCACTTAATAATTTCAGATGCCAGTGGTGCTAAAAAAGTTTTGTCTTCTTGTGATAGCGGAGGAGAAGGTACTCTCCTTATTTCTGATTATCCGCAACTCGATAAAAATATAGTGTATATTTCTCCAAAACCGGCTGATAGTTTTACTGTTGAGGAAGTTCTTCCTAACTACTATAATACTTATGACGTAAAAACAAATACCATCCACAGCAATGGACTTCGTAATTTTAACAAAAACAATGTTAGAACGAACAGAAGCGATTTGTTGTTTCATAGTATGGGACATATCCTTTACGCAGGTAAGCCCCAAAATAAAGTCATTGACTTTAATAATCTTGCAAGAAAATCATTAAATTTGCCAAAACGGAAATATGATGAGGACCATAATTCATTTAAATTAAGGTTCTGAACAAACTATTGATAAATGTATGAAAAATAAAATTGTATATTTCCTCATTTTTGTTGCACACACATTTCCTATTTATCTCCTTGGAAAGGATGGGATAAATCCCATAGTATCTGTTCATGGCACAGCAAAGTTTAAGGACAATGCCATAACACTTCAGCTCTTTAAAGATAGCGACAGTGATGCCTATGTATTAGATATTTACTTTATGCAAGGGCTTTCCAATTCTAAATGGTTTTACAGATGGGATAGGGGTAAAGATTGCCTAAAATTGTCTTTTGTACCTATCGTTTGGCATTTGTTTTTACGTGGAGTCTGCCACATAAGGATTCCCGATACACATATTGACAACAAGGTTTTAAATAGTTCTCAAGGCAGCATTTGGTCCAATTTAAGTTTTGACACAATACCTGCTCATGGAGCTAAAAAATTCCATATAGTAACACAGAATTTTAGACACATAGAAAAGGTTCTTATAGATGATTTTGACTCAATTTCTCACTATAACATAACCCATCCAAAATGGGCTCAATTCACACGTATAATTCAAGCGAAGAAACCATTATGGTATATAGAATTGGCGATTTATCCATCAATTCAATATTTAGATCGAAAATCTGAATTTGTGGAAGATAAATTGTATGGGCAGCTATTTGGCTACATTCCTTTACTCATAAAAATAGATATGGAATGATTAAACTACTTTTGAATGGCAGAGCTGCTAACAGCTGCCAGCTACGCGAGGAGTACCGCCTCTACAACCTCCAGGTCATCGAGAATGACAAGATAGGTGCATCAACACAGATAGGGAGTATGATGGACACATTGAGTATGGTAGCGTTTTTTTTGTGCAAATAATTCTTTTAGAAGTGATAGCTTGTCAGTTTGTACCTAACTCACCTCGTTCTTGATTAAAATGGCTGGATATAATATGCACTACATATTTAGGCAAAATAAGTAGAGTAGTGTAGGTCTATATTATTAATACATAGTTGTAATAGAAAAAACTAAAACATTTTGTGACTTCTAAAAATAAACAGAGATGAAAAAATTATTGTTTTTTGTGGCGTCGGCTTTATTGCTGACAATGCCGATGCAAGCCCGAACACAGTGGACTGTGGGCGGCAAAGTGTATGATGTGGACACGCTCGTGTTTCCTCACCCGGTGGGGCCTGGCGTGATTTTCGCCAAGTATGATCTTCCCGCCATGCCCTTAAAGGTGAGCGTGATGGAAATGGACTTGACCAACAAGTATGTGGACTTTGAGACTTGCAAGGGCGGTGACAAGGGCGTGAGCGAAGAGAATCCTTTGAGCATGGCCACCCGTAACGACCGCCCGGGGCACGAGGTGATAGGCGCTACCAATGGCGATTTCTACTTCTTCCAGAACACGCTTGAAAATGGCATTCCAAGGAGTGGACAGTTCAAACTCGACCAGTGCATTACCAATCCTGTGGGACGCGCCTGCTTTGTGCTCGATGACGACCGCCACCCCTACATCGACCGTGTGGACTTCTATGGCTCCATCACCCACAAGGGCGACACTTACCGCCTCCACACAGTAAATATGCAGCGTCTGGAGTGGGAGGACACCCAAGGCAATCAAATCAACCTCTACACCAATGCCTATGGCCCAAAGACGGAGAACTGCTCAGGTGGCGTGAAAGCGCTCATTCACCCGAAAGAGGGAAGGTTTGCCTGGCATGCCAATGCCGTGGAGAACTGCGTGGTGGACTCTGTGTTTGACGGCAATGGCGTGACCGACATTCCCGACGGCAGCGCCATTCTGTGGGCTCGTGGCACTTGTGTGGATCGGCTGAATGCTATGGCTAAGGGTGATGAGCTTGCCATCAACCTGAAAGTGGATTTGCGCTCGCAGCCAGGACTGCTCAAGAATTTTAAGGAACTGATGGGTGGCAGCGACCATATCATCTTGCGCAACGGACAGGAAATTGACGATTGGGCTGACCGTCACCCTCGCACCTGCATCGGATTCAATGCCGACAGCACTAAGGTGTATTTCGTGGTGATTGACGGTCGCAGTCCGAAATCGACGGGCGCCTCTTTAGGCGAGGCGGCAGGCGTGTTTCTTGGCTTAGGCGCTGTGAACGCTGTAAACCTTGACGGTGGTGGCTCTTCGTGCATGGTGGTGAACGGTGATGTTGTGAACAGTCCAAGCGATGGCTCGCTGCGATCGGTGGGCAATGGCTGTCTGCTTGTGTCGAACGCTCCCGTAGATGATGAAATCGGAATGCTCAACTTTGAACCACGATGCTGGAATATCTCTATCAGCGCAAAGATTGCACCGAAAGTGTGGGGTTACAACAAATATGGTGTGCTCAAGGTCCGTGATATGGAGGGCGTGACACTTTCTTGCGATCCTCGGGTAGGCTCGTTCCGCGATGGCCACTTCATAGCTTCTGCCACACCTGCCGACGGTAATATTTATGCTGAATACCACGGTGTGAAGTGCACCCAGCCAGTGCGGATTGTGAATGCAGAAAAGATGCTTCGCGACGCAAGCGTGGTGGTGGACAAGAATCACGACTATGAAATAAAGGTGCTTGGCGTGAGTGGAGCGAGCAGCGACATTGTGGACCCGTCGGTAATGACCTGGACATCGAGCAATCCAGATGTGGCACAGGTGAACGAGGCAGGCGTGGTGAAGGCCGTGGCCGATGGCGATGCCGAGATTTCGGGCACTGGCGAGAATTTTGAGGGCACCGTGAAGGTGAGCGTGCAGAATCCAAAGGCGCACACCACCACAGTGGAGCAAGTGAGCATTGATCCTACCACTTGGGCTGTGAGCCAAAGCGGTGGCAAGAACCGCACCGTCACCGCTCTTGAAAATGGCATGAAGATAGAATTCGACGGTGCAAGCTCACGTAACCCATACATTAAACTGACAAAAAAATTGGCGATGTGGGGCATTCCTGACACACTCCGTGTGCGTTTCCGCCCCGGCAATCTCACGGTGAAGCGCGTGAGCATTTCCTCGAATGTGAAAAATGGCACGCAAGTAATTACCGACTTTGAGATTCCGGAGAATGTGGAAGGAGAGTATGTGTGCGACTTGCCTACAGACAAGTGGTGCGACGCTTCCGATCTCGCCAACTATCCATTGCAGCTGGTATATGTGTATTTCAGCACTGCCTCGCCTAAAACAGGGGAGCACTATTCGCTTGAGATTCCTGGCATAGAATTGCTTTATGGACAGAAAGAGCCATCTGGAGTGGGCACAGTTGTGTCTGATCTTGGCCAGCCGCTTACCGTGATACCTAATCCTGTATATGCAGGCGAGGAAGTGTCGGTGGCAGGGGCCAATGGTGATGTGAGGATATTCAACATTGAAGGACGACTGGTGAAGTCGGTGGCTGCCGCCGGTGGCAAAATTTCCACTTCAGGACTTACTTCCGGCGTGTATCTGCTTCAATGTGGCAGCCAGTCGGCAAGGCTGATTATTAAGTAGTAATTTTCTGAATAGCAGGATTATGTTGGGGTATATGTAAGTGTGCCCCAACAGGTTCTATTAATTCTGCTACAAGGTGTGATACATCAATGTGAATGTCGTGATTATGGCGGCCCGCGCACAATCGTAGCCACCATTGTCTCGTGATAAAATTCTAAAATATTAT
>DLLC01000038.1:4187-43300 GCA_002476625.1 Porphyromonadaceae bacterium UBA7572
TATAAAATGAAAAATAATGGCATGACTCACAGTAGAATATTGCTTAAAAATGGCAATGTTGTAGACTCTGAAACGTGCAGCGTTACGAAAGCTGATGTGGCTATAGAGGAAGGCGTCATCACTTACGTGGGTCCGGATGCGAAAGTGGACGCTGCCACCACTGTGATTGACTGCTCTGGCAGAATAGTGGCGCCGGGGTTTGTGGACTCTCATGTTCACATAGAGTCTTCGATGGTGCTGCCTAAAGCATTTGGCGAGGCTGTGCTTCCATGGGGCACCACCACAGTGATTGCCGACCCCCATGAAGCCGTGAATGTGGGTGGCGCTCAGGCTCTTGAACTATTTCTCGCAGAGGCCGAAAAGGCGCGCATCAGTGTGTTTACGGTGATACCGTCGAGTGTTCCTGCCACGCCTTATGAAACCAATGGGGCGGGGCACTTTACAGCCCGGCAAATGGTGCCTTTTTTGAGCAACGCAAAAGTTGTAGGGCTCGGCGAGGTAATGTCGTTCAACGATGTGGTGAACGGTGACCCTGAAATGGTGGACAAACTAACGCTTTTCCGAGACCGCCCTATCGACGGACACACTGCTGGCATGGACGAGAAAATGCTCGATGCCTATGTGGGTTATGGTATTGCCAACGACCATGAATGCTATGATGCGGAAGGTCTGCTGGCCCGTTACAAGAGGGGAATGAACATCTATATCCGCGAAGGAAGTGCAGCGCGTAATGCAAATGCCCTGCTTCGATGTGTGAAGGATTACGGACTGGACATTTCCAAATTCTCGTTTTGCACCGACGACAAGCATCTGTCCACCATCGTTCAGGAGGGCCATATCTCACATATCGTGAGCGAGGCTCTTAAAATGGGATTCACTTGGGGGGAAGTGGCAAAAATGGCATCTTTCAACCCTTGCCGATACTATCATCTTGCGAATAGAGGCAACATTAGGAGCGGCTATGTGGCTGATATTGTGATAACCGATGCAATGTGCAAAGTGATTGATAACGTGATTAAAACCGGTGTGGTGGTGAATGATGTAGCGGTGGACGAAAGCGATGACCATAGTTTCACATTTCAAAACACAGTGAAATTTATGCCCCTATCGGCCGAGGATTTTGCGGTACGGGGCGCGGCAAGGCACAATGCCATTAAAATCATTGATGGGCAGTTGCTCACTGAGCGTGTGGCACTCAGTGGTGATGAATACCGCAACCTCTGCATTCTTTCCACGGTGGAGCGCCATGGCAAAAACGGAAACATTGCCGTTTGTCCGCTGATAGGCTACGACATTAAAAACGGCGCAGTCGCCACAAGCGTGGCCCATGATTCGCATAATGTGATTTGTGCAGGCGACAATCCTGCGGATATGGCACTGGCCTGCAACCGGCTTCGAGAGATAGCGGGTGGTTATGTGATAGCCTCTGGAGGAAAAGTGGTAGATGAGTTTGCGCTGCCATGTTTCGGCCTGATGTCGCCACTTGGCATTACTGATGCCATTTCGGGCATATCACGCTTGGAGCGCAAGGCTCATGCACTGAATGTGAATAAGAATATCGACCCGTTCACCACTCTGTCGTTTCTTGCCTTGCCTGTGATTCCTGACATTCGCTTGCTTGACACAGGCTTGTTCGACGTGACGAAATCCCAATTCATCAAATAATGCTCTTGGTGAACAATATCTGAGAATAAGAAACTCTCGCTTCTGAGTGAAATATTCATGAAGCGAGAGTTTTTTTATTGTTACCCCCGATTTGGGCTTAATCTTTGTTAGTTCTGCATTCCTTCCATGGTTTGCACCTTGCCGATAAAGAGAATTGCCCCAGTTTGGCGTTCTCTAATCAAGTAGATAAAAGGATGGTCGATGATGAACTCTTTAGGCAGGAAGCCAGGGCTGGTGTCACCGCTGGTGTTCAGCCGTGTGGTGGCGGTGGCTATCGAGCCCTCCTCGTTCACTTCAATAGTGGTGTTTTGCCTCGCTTCTGTCAGGAAGAGGGGCTTGGAGGATATTTTCCCAAGTTGGCCGCTGACGAAAACTTTTTCTATACCCATCTTCTTAAGTGGCTCTACTAAATTGTAGCTATATGCACATTTGAATTTAGGCATCGCCACCTGCGATTCGCTTTTCATCAGGTATGAAGCCAATTGAGCAAACTTGTCGCCATCCATACTTGCGATATAGTCGTTGATTTTCTGCTTTCTTGGCATAATCACTTGCATCTGGAAAGCTTTGCCGCCATAGTCAAATTCAGCCATCAGCTCATCATCAGTGATGAAGCCATTGAGCTCGCATTTGTCAGATTTCATCATTTTCACTTTCTCATTGCGGTCGAACTGGTTGCGGAAATTATCGTAGTATGTGTTCTTCTTTGGGAAATAGTTCCACAGCCCCTTGAAATACAGGCTATTCAATAATATGGCCCTTTCTTTGTTGGCATCCAGTTCGTTGATGATTGTGGGAATTAAGCCACCTGTTTGCTCCCGTGACCAGTCGTTGATGGTGCCGATTGTTTTCTCGTCGAGGAAGTCGAGCGCCTCCACCATGGCGCCGTAGTGTGTGAGCATATCATTCTGATAACTGCTTTTCACTCCGTTTTCAAATTGTTTGTTGATCCAGAGAGAGTTGGCGACCGCCACTTTTGATGAGCACTTGATGTCGGCAGTGAGTGCTGTGTTCATCGTGGCGTAAAAGCTGTTGATGTCGTCGATATTCGTTCCATCGCCAATTTTTAGGACTGAGGCTATCTCGTCGAAAGTGTCACCTTCTGCGCCATTGGCAAGCATAGCAAGTGCTTGCCCCAGAATGTAAGGCGAAACAAACACGTTGGCGTTTTCGCTGTTGATGGCTTTCAGCACATTGAATGCGAAGTCGTTTGACTGCTCCAGCACTTTCTTCTGTGGAGCGGACAGCTTAATGCTGTACTGCGCGGGCTCCTCGTCCTTTACGTTAGGACCATCACCATCGTTGCTGCACGAGGCTAAAGCCGTGCCCATCGTCAACAGACCGATGAGCAGCAGATAATAAAAGAGTGACTTTTTCATTTTACTGCTAATTTAAGTAAATTGGTTGTGAAAATTAATGATTGGGTTTAGTTAGTTGTTTGGGTGATGGGTTATTAAATTATTTGTTGCAAAGATAAATATAAGGTTACGATATTTCCAAAAGAATTTTATTTTTTTTTGATAAAAATTTATGGCTAAAGCCTTGTTTTAGTGGATAATGTATAGGTGATGTTTGTCAGAATATAATTCACTATTCACAAAAGAAACAATTTGAGCGAGGGGGGCTTTTTCTTTGTTCTTGTTAGTAGGCAGCGTGGAGCCATTTGAAGCCTTTCTTCTGGCTGAGGCTGATAATGAGGGTGGCAAGAGTGAGGCAGATGGCCAATATCAACAGGTAGAGCAGAGGACCATGCTCGAAGTGCAGGTAGATGCGGAAAATCTTCTCGATGCCGCCATGGAGCACATAGATGATAATACTGGTGTTTCTTAGCCATTTTGATGTGGTGGCGCTGATGCTGGGCTGCCAGAAGAAGAAGGCTGAGAATGTGGCTGTCACGGCAAGTGGAAGTGTGAACACCGAAACCACTGTGCCAAGGCCCGTGGCGCTGATGCTCACAATGGTGAGCGTCCATATCCACCATGGCGCTGTGTGGACCTTTAGCCATGACATCACGCCGGGCTTAGCCAAATAGTAGCCGGCGGTGATCCAGATGATGCTGTAAGGGAACGACAGGTAGGGGCTGTGCGCCACATGGCTATACCATACCACAGGAGCGGTGGCACTGTCGGGCAGCAGTGGCACTGTCTGCAGATAGGCGAACAGTGCGCAGGGAAGAAGCCACCATATTTTATCGTTTAGGCACCTGCTGACCGCATACACCACTATGGAGCCCATTATCAGTGCGCCAAAAAACCATGAGTTGCCAAACACTTCGCCGAACAGCACGTCGGTGAGGAATTGTGTTGCGCCTTCTATGCCCGTGAAGTAGTAGGCTTTTTTCGCTATAAGGTAGGGAGTCCATGCCACAATCCAAAACGCATAAAGTGCGACAATGCGGCGGAGAAACTTTATAAGCACTGATAGGGGACTGGTGGTGGTGTGCAGTTTCTTGAAAAGAAAAAAAGAGGATATAACGAAGAACACGGGCACAGGGATGAGGAGCAATGGCCTGATGCACCATTCCCTTATGGCTGAAGGAAGCACATTTGTGGCTTGAAGGTGAATCTCCATCACGAGCAGAGCCATGATGAATTTTACCACATCGATGCCTTTAAGCATCGATGCATTCACTCGACTATGTTCTGTATCGCCCATTATCACCACAAATATACAACAATTAGGAATAAATCCCAAAAATGGAGCGAGGGCGAAAAGGTGGTTGTGCCTTTCACCCTCGCTCTCAAAAGTATGTGTGTGTGATATGAAAATATGGCCAGAAAATGTGGTTACCGTCTGCCGCCCGACACATCAACGCTGCTACCGCTCGATGACGATGAGCTGGAGCTGGCTCTCTGTGCTGGGGTGGATTGCGCAGGCGCTGTGCTCATTGATGCGCGGCCTGGTACAGAAGTGTGCGTTTGCGACCCTGTGGCGCTGCGTGGAGTGAGGTTGTTTGTGCTGGAACCGGCTCTCTGTGCTGAAGTGGATTGTGCTGGAGTTGTGCTCATCGTGGCACGGCCTGGCACAGAAGTGTGGCTCTGCGACCCAGTGGCACTGCGAGGAGTGAGGTTGCTGTTAGCGTTTCCACTTGGGCGGTTGTGGTTTCCGCTGCCGTTTGTGCCAGTGCTGGTGCCAGTGTTGCCATTAGGACGGCGCCCGCCACCGTTGTTGAAATTGCTGCCACCGCTTGGGCGGTTGTTGCTGCCGTTGCCGTAGTTGCCGCCATTATTGCGGTTAGGACGGTTGTTGCCATAGTTCCCATCGGTGTTGCCGCTTGGGCGGTTGTTGTTGCCATTATTGCCGTAGCTGCCATTGCCACCTGGGCGTCGCCCGTTGCCAGTGTAGGGCTTATTGCTGCTGCCATTGTTGCGATTGGCGTCGCGGTAGCCCCTGTCATAACCATTGTCGTAGCCCTTGTCATAACCGTTGTTGTAGCCGTTGCGGTTGTCGTAGAAGTGCTTTGGAAGGCTTGCGCGGCGCACACTCATTGAACCGTAGGAGTCGTATGGAACATAGTAAACATTGTTGTAATAATAGTATGTGCTTCCTTCGTAGTAGTAAGGAGTGCCATACGTCACCACATCGCTGTAGCTTGGGTCATTGAATATGCCACAGGAGGTAGCCATCACTGCCATGGATACCAGCATTGCCATTGTTTTCATATTCGCTCTCATAATGCTGTCTGTTTTGTGATTCTACAATCTCGTTGTTTTGGTGATATAGACGAGTGATTGCTGAATTGGTTTAATAAAAGATGGTGAATTATTTTATGATTTGTAATATTTTATTGGTTGCGTCAGATGGGTGAATCCATTGTATGTCAGGGTCTTTTGCGTACCATGTGAGTTGTTTTTTTGCATACACCCGTGTATTTTTTTTTATCCGCTCGCGTGCGGTGATATAGTCCATTTTGCCATCGAAGTAGGCAAACATTTCCTTAAATCCCACCGTGTTGAGCGAATTGTAGTGGCGCAGATGGTACACGCTTTTCGCCTCCTGCTCAAAGCCTGCCTCCATCATGGCGTCCACGCGGCTGTTGATGCGGCTGAAAAGGGCTGCCCGCTCCATGTTGAGCCCAATCTTTATGATGCGGAAAGGGCGCTCTTTCTTTTTGCCTGTGCGGAAAGAGGTGTAGGTGCGGCCCGTTTGCCTGCACACCTCCAGCGCGTGTATCACGCGCTTTGGGTTTTTCTTGTCCACGATGGCGAAGTAGGCGGGGTCGGCTTGCTCCAGCTCTTGAAGGAGGAGCGCGAGGCCGTATTGCTCAAATTGACGCTTGGCTTCGGCACGTACTTCGTCGGTGATGTCGGGCACGCTGTCAATGCCTTTGCACACTGCGTCCACATACATCATGCTGCCACCGCACATCACAGCATAGTCGCCTTTGTCCCAAAAAGAGGGGAGCTGTTGCAGCGCATCGGCCTCGAATTGCGCCGCACTATATCGCTCGTCCAAATTCTTGAATGCCACGAAATGGTGCTTCACCTGCGCTTGCTCCTCGGCAGTGGGGGCGGCAGTGCCGATGGGGATGCCACGGTAAATTTGCCGGGAGTCGGCGTTGATGATTTCGCACCCTAATCGCTTGGCCACACTGATAGCCACCGACGTTTTGCCGATGCCGGTGGGTCCTGTGATCACGATGAGCGTTTTGGGTGGCATTTTTTGGAGTATAAAGTGCAGAAAAGGCTAAAATGAGATGGTGTTGTGCTCGAGTGCAGTGATTTGCGCCAGCGACTCCACTCGGTAGCCGTCGGCGATGAGCTGCTTCCGGCCGTTTTGAAAAGTTTTTTCAATCACAAAGCCGAAGCCTTCGATGCTGCACCCGGCTTGCTTGGCCAGCTCGATGATGCCCTGCGCGGTGTTGCCACGCGCCAAGAAATCGTCGATCACCAGAATGCTGTCGGTGGGCAGCAGAAACTCACGGCTGGCGCAGATGGTGACGTCGGTGTCTTTGGTGAAGGAGTGAACCACGGTGGAGAGCATATTCTGCATGGTGCTGGGCTTTTTCTTTTTCACAAACACCACGGGGCGGTGGGTGACCATGCCCATGGCTATGGCGGGCGCGATGCCGCTGGCCTCTATGGTAACAATCTTATTGTAGTCGCAGTCGCTGAAGCGTGCGGCAAACTCTTCACCGATAGCCATCATCAGGTCGGGGTCCATTTGGTGGTTGATGAAGCTGTCAACTTTGAGAATGCCCCCGTCGAGGCACTTGCCTTCGCTGAGAATGCGCTGTTTTAGTGTGGGGAAATTATTCATAATGATGAATGTTTTTACAAAATTAATCAATAATCGCTAAAAATGCGCTATATTTGTGCCCAACTCCGGAACATTTTCAATCAATATGGCAATGAAAGATACAGTGGAACGCAAAAAATATGACCTCGACCGCACCGTGCGGCTGGTTTTGACCTGTGCGAGTATAGCTTTGGGCGTGTATCTGGTGAATTATTTGAGCAGTATATTGCTCCCGTTTGTGGTGGGCTGCCTGCTGGCTTATATGCTTGAGCCTGTGGTGCGCTTCTTTATGCGGACGTTTCATCTTAAAAAGCGAATGTTTCCGGCATTGCTCACGATGGTGCTGTTTTTCGGGCTGCTGTTTCTGGCGTGCTGGTTTTTGATTCCCTCCATTATCAACGACTTTGTGGATATGGGCAAAATGCTGGGCAAGTATCTCAAGCATGAGGTGAGCTCCTCGTCCACCCCCGACTGGCTGCTTCAGTTTATCAACGAGTATTTGAGCGCAGAGAAGCTGGAGGCGATGTTCTCGAAAGCCCAAATTTTAGACTTCTTCAAGAATGTGATGAGCGGCACCGTGTCGGTGGTGGGCTCCACCATTCAGTTTGTGCTGGCTGTGGCATCGTGGCTCATAGCGCTGTTATATATGTTTTTCGTGCTGCTCGACTATGATGTGATAGCAAAAGGGTTTAAGGCTTGTGTGCCCAAGGCTTATAGGCACACGGTGTTTCGCATTTTCAACGATGTGACGGGCACGATGAGCCGCTACTTCCGTGGCCAGGCATTGGTGTCGCTTTGTGTGGGCATCATATTTGCCATAGAGTTCTCCATCATAGGCCTGCCTATGGCCATTGTGTTTGGCCTGACAATAGGCGTGATGAACATGGTGCCTTATCTGCAACTGGTGTCGATACCGTTTGCCGCGTTTCTGTGTGTGGTGCAGTCTGTAGCCACAGGTGCGCCGCTATGGCCGTTGTTCGGGTGGACTTTTGCCGCCTATTGCATTTGCCAGGCTATTCAGGACCTGGTGCTCATTCCCACCATTATGCGTTCGCAGATAGGCCTTAGGCCTGCTATTGTGTTTTTGGCCTTATCGGTATGGAGTTATGTGCTGGGCTTCATTGGCTTGATAATAGCCTTGCCCATCACTTCACTGCTGATTTCGTACTATAACGAGTTTATTCTCCATGTGCCAAAATTCCCGTCGGGAAAGACATCGCCGTCGAAAGCCGACGATGCGAAGGTAAAGGCCATGATAGAGGAAAAGGTGGACAAGCGCATGAATGAGCGTATGGATCAAATGCTTGAGGAAAAACTTGACGACATTAAGCAAAGGCAGCAAGAATAACCGCCGGCGCATAGCTTTTTCTGCTGCATAGTTGCCCCCCCGTTGTGCACACTCAAAAAGGGCACTCTGTGCTGAGAACGACCTCGCTGTGTGTGAAGGGATGGGTGAATTTGATGGACTGTGCGTGGAGCATAAGGCGCGAACTGGCGTGACCATAAAGTCGGTCGCCCACGATTGGGCACGCCAGCCCAAGATGATGACTGGCGTGGACGCGGAGCTGGTGAGTGCGCCCTGTGTGCGGATAAAAGGCCACCCGAGTGCGTCCACTGGGAGTGCGCTCCAGCACTTCATAGCGAGTGACGGCGCGTTTGCCGTGCGCATCATCCACCAACTGCCGTGGGCGGTCGCCTGTGTCGGGTCGCAGTGGCAGGTCGATGGCTCCAGAATCTTTTTCCACCCAGCCATCAAGCAAGGCGATGTAGCGCTTCTGTATGTTGCGGTTGGCAAATTCGGCTTGAAGCGCAGTTAGCGCCTCCTCGGTTTTTGCCAGCACCACAACGCCGGAAGTGGCCATGTCGAGCCTATGCACCGCTTTTAGCGGCATGCCCATCACTTGCGAGAGTTGTGTTTGCAGAGAATTGTCGTGCAGGCGGCCAGGCACGGTGAGCATTCCGGCAGGCTTGTCCACAGCCACAAACCATGGGTCGTCGTAGATAATCATACTGGTGGTGAGCGCTATTCGCTGATTTTGGTGGAGCGGCTCCACATCAAGCCCTTGAAGCATAAACCACAGAATGGGGCGGCATTTCTCCATACATGCGCCATAATAGTGCCCATGGTGACGCACTTCCTTCGCTGGTGATTTGCCCCACCAGAACTCAGCGATACAGAGCGGTTGTAACTGGTGGGTGAACGCATATTGGAGCAACTTTGGCGCGCAGCACTCCCCTGAGCCGGAGGGCGGCACCGCCGATGCCCGCAGCGAGGGGTTGGCGTGATAGAATGCGGCAAACACGGAGGTGAGGTTTTTTTGTTCGCCGCGGGCGTTGCGCACCACGAACCAACTGAATATGCGGCCTTGTAGCGCCTCGCTCATATTTTTCCGCTTGGCTTTGAGAGCGGAAATCTCAAGATTGAAGCGGTCAACCACCGCCTTTTTCTCGTTAATCAACAGGTCGTGCCGTTTACGGATTCGCTTCAATTCCGCTTTTTGGAACTGGCTCTCCGCTATCATTTTACGTTCGTCAAGTGCCGATAGCGCGCCTTGCTCTCGGCGCTGTTCCCTTTTCGCCTTGGCATCGCTCATCACTTGCTTATAGGCGCTGACGGCGGTGGCTTTGTCGTCCTCGGCTTGGAGCAGTTTTTGCCTTGCCTTGGCAAGCGCTGTGCTCGCCTGGAGCGCTTGTATTTGTGCATTGATGGCAGAAATCTGCGCTTCGCCTGTTTTGAATTCGCCATTAGGCTTGAGCAAGTCGTAGATGGGCGGCACGAAATAGGAGTGGTGGTTGCTGCCTGCCAATATGCCCGAAAATGCCGCCAAAAAGCCAATGGATCCATCGCAGTGGCGCACCACCAGCACGCCCAGCATTTTCCCCCGCTCCAGGTCGTGGCTCCACTGCGGGTGCCGGGCCACATGGCTTTTCACTTGCTCCGCAGCTAATTTGGCAAGTGGGTGGGGTGTGTATTCAAAGGGGCTGTTGAGTCGTGAGGGCACTTCTATGCCTTCAATGTCGGTGGGGTTGAACCTATGTAGCTTGCAGTCGTTCATATCATTGATTGTGAAAGTTCCTTGAGTCGTCAGGGGAAATGCGGATTCTGTAATGCAAAATTATGCCATTTTTTTGCTATACAGCAAATTTGTGGCGATATATTCGTTTTATTTTACTACATTTGTTCTTGGTTTGATTGTGAATCAATATGTTGAATAGAATATAGTATAGAAAAAAATGAATAAAATCGTAACTCTTACCAGCATTTTTCTACTTTTGACAGTCTCCTTCAATGGTTCAGCAGCCGGCCGCAAGCCAGCAAAGAAAAGCGTGAGAACGGCTGTTAGTAACTCAAATCCCGAAATGCTTACTGTGAAGGGTGTAAACTATGCGATGGCGCGTGTGGATGGTGGCACTTTCACCATGGGCGGCACTTCGGAGCATTTTGGCGATGTGCAGGCTGATGAGCGTCCTGTCCATAGCGTTACACTCAGCACCTACTACATAGGCAAGACTGAAGTGACGCAGGCTTTGTGGAAGGCTGTGATGGGCAGTAATCCTTCCACGGTGAAAGGTGCCAACTTGCCTGTGACGGATGTCAGTTGGGACGATTGCCAAAGGTTTATCAGCAGACTGAACTCTCTTACGGGAATGAAATTTCGGTTGCCCACAGAAGCCGAATGGGAATATGCCTGTCGTGGCGGAAACAAGAGCCGTAACTATAAGTACGCAGGATCAGCGCTTTCAGACGGTGTGGCATGGTACGAAAGCAATAGTGGCGACGGCACACACCCCGTAGGCACAAAAAAAGCGAATGAGCTTGGCATCTACGATATGGCAGGGAATGTGTGGGAATGGTGTGCCGACTGGTATGGGCGCTACTCTTCTGTCGCTTCAGTCAATCCTAAAGGCCCGCAGAGTGGCGACAGCCGTGTGTTTCGTGGCGGCAGTTGGTTCAGCGAGGCGGCAGACTGTCGTGCGGCATGCCGCGACAAAAGCGCCCCGACATACAGCTCCGGCACTCTCGGCTTCCGCTTAGCCCGCTAATTTTACGAATTATTTGAATTCGAGCGTGGATTTCTTTGATATCATGTTGCATAGACGCAAACTATCAGCTATATTTGTGGATTAATGACTGAAGAAATGGACAAGCTACCTCAAGACCCTTTTATGCTCCTGAGCTATGTGAATACACAGCTTCGCGATGTGTATCCGTCGCTCGATGAATTCTGTAAAGCCAACGATGTGGACAGGGCTCTCCTGGAAGAGCGGCTGAAAGCGGCAGGATTTGAGTATAATGCTGAGCAAAATAAATTTTGGTAACTGAACTAAATGTTAGTATTATGGATTACAAGACCTTACGAAAACGCGCCCTGATTTTCGACTTTGTGGCCATAGCTGTGGCTGGCGCTGTGCTGTATATGGGGCAGAGCCTGCAAGTGCCAGGGTGGGTGCTGGTGTTTGGCGCGCTGGTGTCGGTGGCGGCATTGGTGCTGGCGCTTAGATTCTCTTTCATGGCGCGCAAATTAGCCAAAGAGGAATACGAACTTTATTTGAAAAACGCTAAGCGGCAGCAAAGCGATAAAAAAGGAGAGTAGAGAATATGAAATTTATCTCGTGGAATGTGAACGGACTGCGTGCGGTGGTGGGCAAGGGCTTTGCCGAAGCCTTTGCCACGCTTGACGCCGACTTTTTCTGTTTGCAGGAAACCAAAATGCAGGCTGGTCAGCTCGATTTGGCATTCGACGGCTATCAGTCGTACTGGAACTATGCCGACAAGAAAGGCTACAGCGGCACGGCTATTTTCACCAGGCACGCCCCGCTTAATGTGACCTATGGCATCGGCATTGATGAGCATGACCATGAAGGACGTGTGATTACCTTGGAAATGCCAGACTTCTATTTGGTGACATGCTATACACCTAACAGCCAAGATGGGCTTCGCCGTCTGCAATACCGAATGAAGTGGGAAGATGATTTCCGCGCCTATCTTTTAGCACTCGATGCGAAGAAGCCTGTGATTGTGTGCGGCGACCTGAATGTGGCGCACAAGGAGATTGACTTGAAGAATCCGAAGACCAACCGCAAGAACGCCGGCTTCACCGACGAGGAACGGGAGAAGATGACCACATTGCTCAACGCCGGCTTCACCGACAGTTTTCGTTTCTTCTATCCCGACCTTACAGAGGCGTATTCGTGGTGGAGCTACCGCTTTCGCGCCCGCGAGAAAAACGCTGGCTGGCGCATCGACTACTTCCTCGTGAGCAATCGCCTGGCCGACAAGATGGTGTCGGCAGGCATTCATAGTGAGATATTCGGTAGTGACCACTGTCCTGTGGAGCTGGTGATAAAAGATTAGCTTAGTGTTGTGAAAAATGGCCTTTGCTGGGTGTGGAGGCTGCATGTTGATATAAAATTGAAGCGGAGAATGCTGCATGTGTGTTGCGCTCTCCGCTTCAATTATGTATGTCAGGATATTTCAGCGTTTAATATTCCACTTCGTTGTTCATCATCTTATGGGTGTCCCATGGTGCGGGGGCTCCGCCAAGGTAGGTGTGGAACCACTCAAGATGCGCATTGTAGTAAACTGGCATCGAGTTCATGGTGTCGGGCCAGTGTCCGTCGTTGCTGAACACGATCAGGCGTGATGGAATGCCGAGGGTCTGGAGCACGCTGAAGTATTGTAGGCTCTGGGTGTAGCTTACACGGTAGTCGCGCTCGCCAGTGATGATGAGTGTGGGAGTCTTGAAATTCTCCACATATTCAGAGGGCGACCACTTTTTGTATAGCTCGGAATTCCAAGGTTGGCCTTTGAGGTCGAAATTCGGGAACCACAGTTCTTCCGTGGCGCCCCACATCGAGCGCAGGTCGTAAAGTCCCATCATTGATGCCAGGCATTTGAATGGGTGCTTGTGGCCTTGGAGCCAATTCATGAAATAGCCGCCGTAGCTCCATCCCATTGCTCCCATGCGGTCGGCGTCGACATAAGGCAGCTTGGCGAGTGCGTCGGTCACCTTCATCACATCCTCGTAAGGCTTTCCTCCCCAGTCGCCGGATATGCTTGTGGTGAAGTCTTGCCCATAGCCAGTGGATCCGTGAGGGTTAGGATAGGCAATCACGTAGCCCGCGCCAGGATACACTTGCCAATCGGCGCGGAACGAGTTCATCCACTGCATTTGTGGACCGCCGTGCACATTGATGACCAAAGGATATTTTTTGTTGGGGTCGAAATCGTGAGGCTTCACTACGAACACCTCAATCTTGGCTCCGTCGGCTCCGTCCACCCACATCACCTCGCTTGGGCGGATGTCCACTTCGTCTTCCAGCTCCTTGTTGAGGAAGGTGAGCTGCTGCTCGGTTTTTCCGCCATTTTTACTGCGGTAGAGCGCAGTGGGCTTGCCTGTGGTGGAATAGGTGTAATAGAGATAACCGTCGGCACCGAGGCAGAAATTGCTCACGGCGCGGTCGGGCAGCACTTTGCTATGCTTTCCGCTACGAATATCCACCTTATATATAGGTACAGCACCGAGTTCCTGCACACCGAAGTAGATGGCCTTGCTGTCGGCGGTCCAGATGAAATCATCGTTCACCCAGTTGTCGATGTCGTTGGTCAGCACCGTCTTTTCGCCTGTGGCGCGGTTGTAGAGTGCAAGGCGGAAGCGGTCGCTTTCGTGGCCTGGCACGGTCTGGAAGCGGTAGGCGATAAAGCGTCCGTCGGGAGAGTATTTTGGTGATCCGTCCCAAGCCTTGTTTTCGGCGGTGATGCATTTAGCCTCGCCACCGCTCACGGGCACCACGAACAGGTCGGCATTAGTGTTGGCCTCAGGATGGTCGGTATGGTTGCTGATAAAGCAAATTTCCTTACTGTCGGGCGAAAATGCGAAGCCTGGCGTATTGCCCCATGTGGGTGCGGAGAACTCACCAGGGGTGACGTCGGTGTAGGTTTTCTCTGTGATGTTGTATACGATGATGTGGCTGTATCGCCCATCGGCATAGTCCGTCCAGTGGCGATAGAGCAACTTGTCGGCGATGTGCCCTTGCACAGGGCCTTCTTTTTTCTGCTTCCAGCGGGCTGCATTGGCCTTTCCGTCGGCACCGAGGTCGGGGTAAACCTCTGTGGCAAAAGCCAAAAGATTACCATCTGGGCTGAGCACCGCGCCCGACACGCCCAGCTCATAATGGGTGACCTGCTCGCATTCGCCCGTGGCGATATTGCGGCGAAACACCTGCGGCAGTTTCACCTCCTTGCCGTCGTCGGCAATGGTGGTTCCGGTGGCGCCGTAGTAAATCCATTTGCCGTCGGCGCTCCATTGCGCATCGCGGCATTTGCCGTCGGTCATCGGGGCGAACGTGGGGGTGCCTTTTATGTCGGTGCGCATCAGATTGATGCTGGTGGAGGTCTTGTGATTCTTTAAGTCTTGGTTGGTGACGTTGAAAGCCAGCGTCTTACCGTCGTGGCTCATGGCCAGTGCGCTCACGCCCTTGGTGCGGTACACGTCTTGAATGGTGAACGCGCGTTTGGCTGCGCCTGTTTGTGAGATTGCCATAGTTGCGATGATTGCTAATATGATTTTTTTCATGCCTGGAATATATATAATAATGGTTGTGATGTCACAAAAAATGAGATTTAAAACCGCTTTTCAAAGGCGATGCGCTCGCCGTCGCTCACCATTACCTTGCCGCAGCGTGTGAAACCCAATTTCGGGAGAATGTGCAGCATCTGTGCATTGTCGAAATTGGTGTCGATGCGCATGCTTTCCTTCCCGATGCTTTTCGACTCCTCGATGAGCATCAGCAGAAACGAAGTGGCAAGCCCTTGCCCGGTGAAGTTGGGGTTGATGGCAATGCGGTGCACCACTGAGTAATGACTGCTGGAGGAAGTGCTCTTGGTGAGCCACTCGCCGTCCCAGATATGGCTGTAGTTAGGCTCGCCCGATGTGACCAAAGCACAGTATCCAGCCACTTCGTCCTCTTTCAGCAGCACCCGTCCTTGGTGCTTCTCTATGTCGGCAGCCACGGTGCTGGGGTTGGGGTAGCCGTATTGCCACTGGTCACGCCCCTGTTGGTGCATCACCTCAATCTCGCTTTTCAGGATGTCCCAGATGATGGGGGCGTCGGCAGACACAGCAATGCGGACGCTTAGTCCGTTGCTATTCGCCATCTTTCTCAATATCGCCGCCCTCCTCATCGGCGGGTGTGCTGATGAGCGTGAGCGCATCAGCATAGTCGGTAGGGTTTACCACCACTTTCCAAAGTCCCTTGTCGCTGCCACGCAGCAGATTACTTGCGGTGCTGTCGCCCAGCACGCCGGCAAGGATGCCATTGGATTCAAGCATTCCCTTAACAATGCTGGCCTCAACCTCGCTGTCGTATTGGGCCAGAACCTTTAGGTCGTCGTTGTTAGCCATAGTGAATAGTGTGCTTATTTGATGTTACGTTTGTTGAGTTCGGCTTGATAGCGTTGCGCATTGGCGTTGTGAGCGGCGAGGTCGGTGGCAAAATCGTGATAGCCAGAGAAGTCGCTCTTGGCGCACATATAGAGGTAGTTGTGTGGCTGACTGTTGAGAATGGCGTCGATGGTCTGCTTCTCGGGCAGGCGGATAGGGCCAGGCGGCAGCCCTGCCACGCGGTAGGTGTTGTAGGCTGACTTGTAGGCGCACATGTCCTTGGTGATGCGCTTGATGCTGAAGTCGCCAAGCGCGAATTTCACGGTGGGGTCGGCTTGTAGCCTCATGTTTTTGTGCAGTCGGTTGATGTAGAGCCTTCCCACTTTTCCGCGCTCGTCGCTTTTAGAGGTTTCCTCTTCGGTGATGGAGGCGAGAATCACCACCTCGTCGGGGGTGAGTCCTAAGGTCTTCGCCTTTTCGGTTCGGTCGTCGTTCCAGAATTGCTGATAGTAGTTATACATATTTCTCAGCAGTTTTTCCGGAGCGATGTCCCAGTAGAATTTATAGCTGTCGGCAAGCAGAATGCATCCTATGTTTTCTGGGGTGTGCCCGCCGCATTTGTCGCAAATGTCAGGGTCGCGCAGAGCCTTCAAGAAGTCGCTTTTGCTGGCCTCGAACTTATTTCCGGCGCGCTCGGCAAACTCCTCTACGGTGCGCACATTATTGAATGTGAATTTCACTTCTGATGGCTCTCCTCTGCGAATTAGGTATGCCACCTTCAGAGCCGATGCCCCTTTTGCAATCTTGAATGCGCCGTGGCGGTGCACTTCATCCTTCACGCCACTGAGCTTGAGCAGGGTGATGACGCGGCTGGCAAATGTGGGGTCGGTGTTTTTTTCCAGGGAGTCGGTTAGAGCCTGTGTGGTGGTGCCCTTTGAGGGAATGTAGATGGTAGCGCTCTTGCTTGCCGTGGTGGTGACAAAGGGCAGTGCCAGAGCAATCGCCAGCGCCAAAATCACAGCTGTTGCCGTCAGCGCTTTCTTATGTTTGTGCGCAAAAGATGCGTGTTTCTTTTTTCGTGTTCTTGTAGATTTCGCCATTTTGGTAAGTTCTCGTTGTTTAATTGAGCAAATTTACACTTTTTTTTCAAGATGATATTATAAAGAATGTGAAAACCCGTCGCGCAGTGCGGTGGCATGCGAGATGATTCTGGCCGGCTTCCGCTTTTTTATAAAAAAACGGGGGCGGAAGAAGAAAAGTTGAAGAAAAGTTTTGGATAATTGAAAAATGTTTGTACCTTTGCACTCGCTAAAAGCAATTCAGCACAAAGCACTGGAGAGGTGGGTGAGTGGCTGAAACCAGCAGTTTGCTAAACTGCCGTAGGAGATTATCCTACCGCAAGTTCGAATCTTGTCCTCTCCGCATCAAACGGTTGTGATTCACTTCGCAGCCGTTTTTTGTTTGTGTTTGAATATCTATTTTTAATTTGACGCGACAATGAACAAATTATTATGGATTTTTTCGTTAGTGATGGTAGTGGCGTTAGGCTCATGTTCGGGAAAGCGAAATGAGAGCGTGCGTGCCGACCGCCCCGATACCGTGGTGCTTAAGGCGGGCCCTGACTCAATACTGGCGGTGGTGGGCTCGGCTTCAACAGCCGACCGGCTACAATTGGTGTTGAAATTCCAGCACGAGTTTCCCGACACGGTGAGTGTGACGCTTCCTGATGCGCTTCGTCTGCAGGGTGATAAGGAAAAGAGTGTGGAGAAGGCGACGTTTGCCGTGGGAAGAGTGGTGAAGGCCGTGATTTCACGCGAGGAATCGGGTGAATACGCGCTTCACGCACTGACTGATGTGACAGAGCCTTTTGTAAAAGCGTGCGACCGGTATATGGGCACATGGATTACGCCCGACAGCCTTGCCCTTACACTGACCGTGGCAAAAGGCGGTGTGGCTTCAGCTGGCCACTCTCCTAAGTTACACTATTCAGAGTGGCGGTTTCGGAATTTTGATTTTAGCGCTATACTGCTGACGGGTGAAGGCAATGTGTGCGACACCGCTATGGTGGCTGATGGAAAGCTCACACTCCACTCCAAGCAAGGGAAAGGCGTGGTGAAAATTGTGACGTTTGTAAGGCAGAAGCAGAAAGATAAGTGATCGCACATCGGCTATTTGCTGGTGGCCATGGTGGGCTGTTCTGCCACTGTGGCACTGTGCTCGGCCTTGTCAGGCAAAATGTGACTCAAGACGACGCATACCATCACGAGTAGGAGAAATATCAAGAGACTCAGCACATTGCGCTTCTTTATTTCCTTTAGCTTCTTTTTGTCATTCTCTATGTAGTCTTTACTCATAATGGTGCAAAATTACAAAATTAATTTGTACGAGAAAATGGGCTGCGGTGCTAAACATCGTTTTGCTTGAGGGGTGGTTGCTGATGCTTTGGTGGCGCAGCCTCAGGCATGTAGCAATAGGCGATGATAGCAGGTACTACAGAAGATATGAACTGTATCCATGAAAATGTGCTGATGCATGAGGCTAATCCCACAATAGCTCGTAGTGAATACATTGCCACAATGATGACGCAGACCGCTCTTGTGAACGGAAGCCTCTTTACCTTGCCAGCGGCGGATAGGGCGTAAAGTCCTGCGATAGCGAATCCTGCCGCCAGTCCAGCCGTGACGGCGTAGAGTATGCTTGCGTGTCCGAAGGCAGCCCTATACATTAAATCCCTGATTCCGTAGGCCTCAAATGCCGCGTCGAGGTTGAATAGGCAAGCCAGATGACCGGCTGCGATTATGAAGTGTAGCCATGCGCCCGTTTTAAGGCGTACTATTTTTGATTTTTCCATCGTTTCAGCATTGGGAAGAACGTAAGCATCGTTTGTTTGTATTGTTCGCGCGTGATGGCTTGGCCGGTATTCGCATTATACACGTCGACAAATTGTGCACAATGCTCTATCATTTCGTTCATCGTGCATTCATGTGTGAACTTTCCTCCGGCATAGCAGTGCTTGCAGTAGTTGAAGTTGATGCTGCCGTCTGCATTGGCTCCGCATATGGCATCTTCGGTGAGTGGCATGCCGCAGCTTTGACAGAACTGTGGCAGTTGGCCTTCGGTTATATGCTTGTCTTTTTTGGGAAATGATGCTTCGTAATCCGTGAATTTGTCGGGAAGTTCGTCTGCCACGAAATAAGGTTTAGGTGTGTGGTAGGTGCCGGTCCTTCCGCTGAGGTATCTAGGAGTCAGCTCCTTGGCAAGAAAATACGGCACTTCAGCATCTTTCGGCTCGCCGTGATAGTGGATTCCGATGGTACTTGCCACCACAAACCCAGCATGGCGGTAGAAGCCTAACCGCCCTTCCATACAGACAATGCCTAACCCCATTTGCTTTGCTTTATCGAGTGAATAGTTGAGCAGGCGTAGCCCATAACCCTTGCGTTTGTAGCGGGGATGAATGCTGATAGGGCCGAAAGTCGAGGCGGGAATTTCCTTGCCGTCGTCGCCAGCGATTGAGGCTTTGCTATACATCACGTGCCCAATGATTTTGCCGTCTTCCTCCATCACGAAGTCGAGCTCGGGAATGAAAAGAGGGTGGCTGCGGAATTGGTTGAGCACAAAGTGCTCTGTGCACCCGGGTCGGTATTCGTTCCAGAATGCCTCACGGGTGAGATTTTCTACCTCTCGATAGTCTGATGGCTGTTCGTTTCGAATGTTCATGATCTTTCTTTCTCTAAAATAAAATGGTAATAATTAATAATAGCAACAAATGTGTTGGTTGTCAAAAAAAATTCATTGGTAAGTAGTGCAAAAATAGCTATTTTTAAGAAAATAAACAAATGAAGCTGTGGTTATTGATTTTGCTCTTCGTTTGACGAGCCAGTGTAACTGTCGTGTGCCATATAGTAATCGGCTATAATTAGGGGGTGTTCGAAATATTGGCTAAATAGGAGACTCTAATGGCCTTTGGCAGTTTGCTCACTACCAGCCGGTAAGATTCCACAATCAGCTCCTTGACCGTCTGTGAGGGCAGGCTTTCAAAATACACGTCGCTCCAGTGCTTTTTGTTCCAGTGATAGGCAGGCGTAATGGCGCTGTAGCGGTCGCGCAGCTCCTCGTTTCTTTCTGGTGAAAGTTTACAGGCAAATCTGTGGCCACCGTCCTTTCGGTCGTATTTTCCGCCTCCCAGCCAAAGGCAAATGAAGATTTTGCCCTCGATGCGGAAAGTGATAATGTCGTCGCCAAAAGGCTGGTCTTCGGTTACACCGGAAAGCGACAGTGCAAAGTTCCTTACGTCTTCAATGTTCATGCCAATTTTAATATTAAAAAATGTGTGGCACAAAAATAATCATTTTCTCTTGATATCCCATCACCGTTTTTTCTTAGTAGCGGTGTGTGTGGATATTGTTTTTTGTGTAAAAATGATTAATTGTGCTGCTGTAATGTCTTTTTTTGTGTATTTTTGTGGTCAAAAAGACGCGGATACTATCAAATTGCCGAATAGAGGTCGGCAAAAACTACAACTTATAAAAACATTTTTATGTCAAACAAATTCTTTGTTTTGGGATTGGCCGCCACATTATTTTGCGGTTATTCTTCCAAAGGGCTGGCGGCTGCCAATTCGCAGAAAGCTCCAGCCGGAACCGATACCATTTGCCAGGTTCCGTATTTTGAAAACTTCAACGACGAGAGTAAAGTGCTGAATCCGAAATCTACCTGCGATTATAAAGGGTGGACTATATTCGGCGCAAGCGGCAACACCAAGCGTTTTAAGGTGCGCAAGAACTCCACGCTGAGCCCTGCCGGCGACGGCAACTACCTTGTGAACAGCACTGTGTACGGTGCGCGCAACGACTGGGCCATTTCACCCGCAATCGCACTGAAAGCAGGCAAGCAATACACGGTGTCGTGCAAGATTCTTGCCACAGGCGGCACGAGTTCACTGAAGGAGAGCATCAAGATAACCGCTGGCACCGACACCACCGAGGTTGCCCAAAGCACAGTGGTGCTTGACTTGCCAAACGCCAATTATAAAGAATGGACCACCGTGAGCGGTGAGCTCGTGCCCGCAGCCGATGGCAACTACTACATTGGTTTCAACAACTACACACAGCAGCGCGGCTACGTTGTGGCAATTGATGATGTGTCGGTTACAGCGGCAGAGTCGAACGAGGCGGTGGCTGCCTTCACGGTTCCAAGCGATGGCATTTTCACCAGCGCGAAAGAGATGATTCTCTACCCCGACAATGCGCTCACGCTCACTAACCAGTCGCAGAACGCCACGAGCTATCTGTGGACCACTGGCGCAAACCCCGCCACATCGGAAGAGAAAACCCCAACGGTGAGTTTCCCTGCCTCTGGCACCTACACCATTACACTGAAAGCCTCCAACGACAACAGCGAGAGCACAGCCAGCGAGGATTTGGCGGTGAAACTTATCGATGCGGAATACGAAGGGACTGTATCGACAGTAGGCGCAAAGGACAAGGTGAATGCCGAGGCGCTGAAATATTCCTCACAGAGTATCAGCACAGAATACAAACTCGGCTTCAACAAGTATTACAATAAGTTTGCCGAGAAATTCACACTTCCAGAAAAGGCGCAGGCACTGGTGGAAGGCTTCAAGTTTAATATTGACGCCTATGGCAGCGGATATGTGATGAGCCAGAAGGACTATCCTGTGAGCATCAAGATTGTGGGCGACAAAGACGGACTGCCCGATGAGACTAAAGAATTTGGGAAATTAAGCACTACCGAACTGGCATTGTTTGGCAGTGCCACGGTGAGCAATGCCGTACTGAATGTGACACTTACCACCCCAATAGAGGTGGAAGGCACCTTCCATGTGGTGTTTGACATCGACCAGTCGCTTCAAAACGATTTGCTGAATTATCTTTCATTCGGCAGCTTCTATCACGCATCTGAAAATGCCTCGTTGTCAGTGTATTTGAAAAGTGGAGCAGTGGAAGGCTTGAGTGAGGGCTGGAATAAGGCGTTCAGCATCACCAAGGACGATGCCGACAAAAAGCTCGGCTGGAATGTGGGTGTGAATATGACGTTGAAGCCTTATGCCACCACCGGAGCCGCCACCGTGGCAAAATCTGGCGTAGCTGTTACTGCCCAAGATGGCGTTGTTTCCATCAGTGGCATTACTGAGGCCACCGACGTGGCCATCTACAATATTTTAGGCACAAAGCTCTACCAAGCCACCGCCACAGGCAATGTCACGGTGAACGCTTCGGCCTTCGCTGGTTCGATCTGCATAGTGAAGGTGGGCGGCCAGTCGTTTAAGCTGCTTTTGAAATAGGCGTAGAATATTAAACAAAACGCCGATGAAAAATGGCACTGCAAGGCTTCTGAACTTGCTGTGCCTTTTTTTGTGCCGACTTGAGCAAAAATCGTGGCGAGTACGGGTTTGGGCTTTTGGGGAAAATAGCCTACCTTTGTAGGCCAATAACGCATTTTTAAATAAACGAAAACAATACAATGACAATGGATATAGAGAAAAACAAGCAGGAATTCAACGACTTGCTCCGCAGTGTGGGGCGTGAGGGCACCGACTATCTGATTGAGGACCTTGAGGATTTGGGATTCTATGAGGCTCCGTCGAGCACGCGCTTTCATTTGGCGTGCGACGGTGGTAACGTGCAGCACTCGCTCAACACCTGCCGCGCAGGACTGATGCTCCGCGAGCAAATCATCCAGATGCGCCCAGAAATGGAGCGCGAATTGCCAAAAGACAGTGTGATAGTGGCATGCCTGCTGCACGACGTGTGTAAGGCCGACGTTTACAAGAAGGTGGTGAAACGCCGTAAAGACCATTATGGCAACTGGGTGGACGTGAAAGGCTATGACGTGGATTACGGCAACTTTCCGATGGGCCACGGCGAGAAGAGCGTGATAGTGGTGCTTCGGAGCGGCTTCGACATTCACGACAACGAGATGCTTGCCATCCGCTGGCACATGACCGCCTGGGACTTGGCGTTCCAGAGTCCGGAACAGAAAAATAACTTAAACACCGCGCGCGACAAGTATCCCTTGTGTGGCTTGGTGCAGCTTGCCGATGGCATTGCCGCCAATCTGATAGAGTGGGGCACTGATGAGCAAGAACTTCTTTGACACAGTGATGTGTCGTATTCCTTTATTTTGACCTAATAATACAGCATAACAAACATAACACAATGAAAAGAAATGCCATTTTACTACTATTTGCCTTGATGGCACTGATGGGGCAAGCCCTAAGCCGTGATGCCGCGCAAAAAGCCATCAACGCATTCGGCACCGACAGTGCGCTGGCGCATGCGTCGGTCACCATCGCCGTTTACGATGTTCAAGCCGATACGCTTGTGGCAGGATTCAATCCCGATATGTCGTGCATCACCGCTTCTACGATGAAAACCGTGACCTCATCGAGCGCACTATGCCTGCTCGGCCCGAACTTCACGTTCAAGACCCGCGTGCTGCTGATTGGTGAGCGGAAAGGCAAGAAATTTAAAGGCCGCATACATGTGGAAGGGTCGGGCGACCCCACGCTGGGCAGCGTGTTTTTCCCCGCTAATCCCAACATTGTGGAGGAGATTGCCAATCAGCTTAGAGCGTGTGGCATAGAGAAAATAGAGGGAGAAATCACTGTGGACTCCTCTATGATTCCTTGGCCATCGACCAACGGCTGGTGGGAAGTGGGCGACTTGGCGTGGAGCTATGGAATGGGTGTTCATGGCTTCAACTTTTATGACAATCGCGCTAACCTGAAATTCACGGCGAAAGATGGTGAAGTACTGAATGGACGGTTTGAGCCAGCAGTGCCAGAATTGCAGATTATCAATAAGTTGAGCTCGGCAAAGAATGCCGACAACATAGACTTGCGGCTCGAAGAGGGCATCCCCGCCATCGCTGTGTGTGGCACTGCCGCCAATCAAGACTATGATATGCGAGTGGCTATTCCTACGCCAGAGGCTTTGTTCATCGACAGTCTTTCCCGCACGCTCACGGCGGAAGGATTCAAGCTGAAGTTGAAACCCGTGAAGCTGGAGAAAATAAAGCATGCAGTGCAGCAGGAACTGCTTGTGCACCAGTCGCCAATTTTGGCCGACATTATCACCTCGCTTCTCGATCGCAGCGACAATATGTTTACCGAAGGGCTACTCCGCGCTGTGGCTCACTACACTGGACATGAGGCCATTGCCACCGCCGGTGTGGCTGTCATCGACAGCCTGTGGCGCAGCAAGGGGATTGACACGCGGCCGGTGTTTCAGCATGACGGAAGCGGCTTGGCACGCGCCAACAAGGCATCCGCGCGCTTTTTCGCACAGATGCTCACCTATATGGCAAAACACCCGGTGGAAGGCGTGCGATTGAGCCAGCTGATGCCTCCTGTGCGTAGGCGCATCGGAAAGCTCATTCCCTCCACACCACTTGCCGAGAATATGGTGGTGAAAAGTGGCAGCATGAACAGCGTGCAGTGCTTTGTGGGATATTTCCCGGCAAAGCGCCCGAGGTATGCATGGGCGCTGCTTGCCAACAACTGGAACGGCACTCGCTCCGACTTGCGCAACAAAATGGACGAGATGCTGATCAGCCTGTTCGGACAGAATGAAATTGAATAAAAATGCTAACGAGGCTAAAAAAATTTCATTTCGATAGCGCAACTACAAATTAATTTAATTATGTTTGCACCGGATTTACTTATGCAAACAAAATATTAAGTCTATGGCTTCTACTTACGGTAAATTGCTTTTGTCGGTCTATGAACTTGAAGGACTGCTGCTTGTGCTGGAAAAGCACGGCACCGACACCCCTGCTTCGGTGATTGAGTTGATCAAGCAGAAAGCCGCTTTGGTGGCCGACGAGGCACAAAGCGTGCAATTTCCAGAGCATACGGTGGAGGATGAGATGATGGATGCCGCTCTTAACGAGGGTGAGCAGAATGATGAACAGGATGCCGCTTCCTCTGTGGCTGAAGATGGCCAGGGTGAGGTACCGGAGGTAGCTGACATTGCTGAAACCGATCACGCCTCCACGTCAGCCGGCGAGGCCACCGACACGCCACCCCAGTTTGTGAAGTGCCCAGATTGTGGCAAGACGCTGCCCGCAGGCTACACATTCTGCAACGAGTGTGGCTGCCCACTTGGCGCCGACCCTCAGAATAACGGTGCGCAGGAGGAGTCGGCCCCCATCGAGGAGGACGAAACCGACTTTGTGGAGCCAGCCACGGAACTTCCCCATACCGACGACCCACTGGATGCCGACGATGAGGAATTTGAGGAAGTGGAAACGGAGGAAGAGGAGGAAATTATGGACGATGACGATGCTGACAGCGAGTTGAGCATCGGTGATAAACTTCACCGCGGAATGGCCAAGAATATGCGTTCGGCCTTCTCTATCAACGACAGTGTCCGCTTCCGTCGCGAGCTCTTCGGCAACAGCCAGGCCGAATACAACGACGCTCTCGACATGGTGCAGTCGATGCACTCGTTTGCCGAGGCAGAGGAGTATTTTTACGACGACCTCGAATGGGACGCCTCCAACGAGGTGGTAAAAGACTTTATGGAAGTGGTGAGACGGCATTTCCTCTAATCACAAAAAAATCATTCAAACAAAAGTATAAACTAACAGGATTCACAATATGGCGGGCAAACTTTACATAGTGCCAACACCTGTGGGAAATCTCGACGACATGACCCCCCGTGCCATTGCGGTACTGAAAGCGGCGCACTTGGTGCTTGCTGAGGACACTCGCACCAGTGGCGTGCTGATGAAGCACTTTGGCATCACCACGCCTATGCGAAGCCATCACAAATTTAATGAGCACGGCACCATTTCTGGTCTTGTGGACGAATTGCAGGGTGGTAGCGTCATAGCCCTTGTGACCGACGCTGGCACCCCCGCCATCAGCGACCCCGGCTTTCTGCTGGTGCGCGAATGCCGCCGCCACGCAATAGAGGTGGAAACGCTGCCCGGCGCCACTGCCTTTGTGCCGGCCTTAGTCAATTCTGGCCTGCCTTGTGAGCGGTTCTCTTTTGAGGGCTTCCTGCCGCAAAAGAAAGGACGCGCCTCGCGGCTGGAGTCGCTCGCAGCCGAACCACGCACTATGATTTTCTATGAGTCGCCTATGCGCCTGGTGAAGACCCTTGAGCAGATGGCAGAGGTGTTTGGCCCAGAGCGTGAGGCATCGGTGAGCCGTGAAATATCCAAAATCCACAACACCACCCATAATGGCACACTTGCCGAGCTTGCCGCTTACTTCAAGGCCAACGCCCCGCGTGGCGAAATCGTGCTGGTGGTGGAAGGCAAGCCTGCGGAGGCCGCCGTGAAAGTGGATAAATACGCCAAATTCAAGCAAAAGCATATTAATCAACTAAATGATTTAGAATTATGAAAAAGATTGTAATCATCTCGTTGGCGTTTTTCGCCGTTTCTTCGCTCTCTGTTTCATGTAAAAAGGGCGCAGAAGAAAAGAAAGTGAATACCGATTCTATTGAAAATGTGGAGTTGAAGGGAGAACTTGCTTCTGTGAATGCTCAAAAGGACTCTCTTAATACACTGATGAACGACATCGCTGATGGCATGAATCAGATTCTTGATGTTCAGAATGTGATGAGCGGCTCAAACCTCGGATCCGAAACTATGGACCAGAAGAACCGTCTGCGCGACCAGGTGGTGGCCATTCAGGAGATGGTGAAGGACCGTCAGCGCCGCTTGAACGAGCTTGAAAAGCGACTGACTGCCTCTGGCGCTTATTCCGACGACCTGAAGAAGCAGGTGACCACGCTTAAAAAGCAACTCCAGAACCAAGAGAAAATCATTAACCAGCTCACCGCCGAATTGCAGGCAGCCAATGTGAAAATCGGCAAGCTGAATGTGCGCGTTGACTCTTTGCGCACCGAAAACACCCAGGTGAAGAGCGACCTGAACGCCGAGAAGCAAAACGTGGCAGCAGAAAAAGCTCGCAACACCAGCCTCACCAACACGATGAATGAATGCTTCTATGTGATTGGGTCGAAGAAGGAGCTAAAGGAGCAGAAAATCATTGAGACCGGCTTCCTTCGTAAGACCAAGGTGATGGAAGGCGACTACACCAAGTCGTATTTCACCAAGGCCGACAAACGAACCCTCACACAGATCAATCTCCACAACAAAAAGGCGCAAGTGATGTCGAAACACCCTGCCGGCTCGTATGTGATTGAGGAAGTGGGCGGACAGAAAGTGCTGCGCATCACCAATCCTACCCGCTTCTGGGAACTCTCGAACTATCTTGTGGTGAAAGTTGGATAAGATACGATAAACAATAGATATAGGGGCTTAATTCCGTTAAGCCTCTTTTTTCTTTTTACTTCTCTTTGGCAAGAAACGATGAAGGTGGTATTGGCTTTCGACAAATTTAAGGGTGTGGCCACTTCGCGTGAGTTGGCCTTGGCTGCCCGCATGGGTATTCTTGAAGCGGTGCCAGAGGCAAAGGTCGTGGCTATACCCTGTGCTGATGGAGGAGAGGGCACGTTGGCTGCCCTTTCCACGCCTGCCGACCGGATAATTGCCGTGGATGTGACAGGTCCGCTGCCCGATATGCGTGTGAAAGCCGAATATGCCTTGCACCATCACACTGCCATCGTGGAGCTGGCTTCCGCCAGCGGACTTGCTTTGCTGCCTGAAGCGCGGCGCAATGTGATGCACGCCACTACACTGGGCACGGGTATGCTGCTGAGGCATGCCATAAGCCAAGGTGCACGGCATGTGGTGATGGGAATAGGCGGCAGTGCCTCTAACGATTGTGGCATGGGGCTGCTCTCGGCTTTGGGCTTCCGTTTTCTCGACCAAGCGGGGCGTGAACTGACACCATGTGGCGCGAGCTTGCCAGATGTGACACGAGTGGACTGCAGTGGGGTGGATAAGGCCGTGCTCTCCACTCAGTTTGATGTGATTACCGATGTGGACAATCCTTTGTGCGGCCCACAAGGCGCTGCCGCGGTGTATGCCCCCCAGAAAGGCGCATCAGCACAGCAAGTGCAGCTACTTGATGAGGGAGCGCGGCACTTTTCAGCATTGATGCCCTGTGGCGTGGCCGACACTCCGGGAGCTGGAGCCGCTGGAGGTGTGGGGGCGGGCATGTTGGCATTCTTGAATGCCACCCTTTATCCAGGCGCAGGCGCTATACTTCGCTTTCTGAAGGTGGAGGACGCTATAAAAGACGCTGATTTGGTGATGACGGGCGAAGGCAGAATCGACGCGAGCACCAGCCATGGCAAGCTCCCTTACGCAGTGGCGCGGCTGTGCGCGCGGCACCATGTGCCTGTGGTGGCACTATGCGGCGCGCTCGACGGCGATGCACCCAGTGCATTTGCCTCGGTGCGGTGCATCAACCCCCTTCCGGTGGACTTGCCCACGGCTCTGCTGCCCAATATGTGCCTTGCACGCGTGACGAGCGCCACTAAAAAGATAATAGATAATATCATTAACGATAATAATTAAATGAATAAAAGAAGACTTGTAACATCTGTTTCGTGTGTGATGCTGGCGATAGCCACTCTACTGGCTGCCAACACACAAGAGGAAGAGGCTATGGCACTGGCCAAACGCCTTTCGCCTCGCCTGGCTCAAAAAGTGGAGTTTAAGCAGGGCAAGAAAAAAAGTGCCGATTATTTCACGCTGTCGAACCATGGCGACAAGGTGCTGATTACAGCCAACAACGCCAACTCAATGGCTGTGGGCTTGAACCGCTATCTGAAAAAATATTGCCACACCACGGTGTCGTGGTATGCTGATATTGCCGTGGATTTGCCTGCCACGCTTCCGCTGGTGGCTCAGGCAGAGACGGTGGACGCCCGTGTGCCCCAACGCTTTTTCCTCAACTATTGCACCTTTGGCTACACGATGCCATTCTACGACTGGAACGACTGGGAGCGCGTGATCGACTGGATGGCGCTCAACGGTGTGAATATGCCACTCGCCATTACTGGTCAGGAAAGTGTGTGGTACAACGTGTGGCGCGACATGGGCATGAGCGATGAGCAGGTGCGCAGTTATTTCACCGGTCCGGTGTATCTGCCTTGGCACCGTATGGCCAATATTGACGTGTGGTGTGGTCCGCTGCCCAAAGAATGGCTCGACGGACAGGTGTCGCTCCAGCAAAAAATCCTTTCCCGTGAGCGCGCCCTGAATATGCGTCCCGTGTTGCCAGCCTTTGCCGGCCATGTGCCCAAGCAGCTAACCGAACTTTTTCCAAAGGCCGACATTAAGCCGCTTGACCCTTGGGACGGATTCGACAAGTCGTGCCAGACCTATTTCCTCAATTCAGAAGACCCGCTCTATGCCAAGATTCAGCGCAAGTTTTTGGAGGAGCAGACGCGCCTGTTTGGCACCGACCATATCTATGGCATCGACTTGTTTAACGAAATGGAGGCGCCGAGCTACGATTGCGATTATATCAGCGGCCTGTCGAAGCACGTTTACGAGTCGCTGAGGGCCGTCGATAAAGATGCCGAGTGGCTTCAAATGGGCTGGTTTCTGTATTATCAACGCAATAAATGGAACAAGGACGTGACTAAAGCCATGCTCACGGCACTGCCACAGGGCAAGATGACGATGCTCGACTATTTCTGTGAGCGTATGGAGGTGTGGCGTATGCACGATAAATTCTATGGGCAGCCTTACATCTGGTGCTATTTAGGCAACTTTGGCGGCAACTCCGTGGTGCAAGGCAATGTGAAGAAGTCGGGCGAACTTTTAGAGACAGCTTTGAAAGACGGTGGCTCAAATTTGAAGGGTATAGGCTCCACGCTCGAGGGATTTGATGTGCAGCAGTTCCCATTTGAATACATTTTCGACAAGGCTTGGAACTTTGGCGCAACAGATGCCGACGCCGTGAAACTGGTGGCCGACTGCCATGCCGACCAGCCCGATGAGAACGTGCGCGAGGCTTGGAGCGTGCTCTACAACAAGGTGCTCACATCCCATGCCACCACTTGGCGCGGAACTGCCGCCAACGGATTTCCGCTGTTCAAGAAGCTGACTAAGCGCTGTCGGGCATTTGCCGATATGAAAGCCCTCAATGAGGCGTGGCAGTTGCTGCTGAAGCAAAAAAGCGCCACGGTGGACGCTGCAAAGCTCGATTTGATTTGGACGGGGCGTGAACTGTTAGGCAACCTGTTTGGGTATGAGAAAACTGCATTCGACTCTGCGTATGTGGCACGCGACACTGTGCTGATGCACGAAAAGGCGTATGTGATGCGATCTCTTCTGGCAGATCTTGACGCTCTCAATTCCTTGCACCCTTATTGCACGGTGGATAAGTGGATAGAACAAGCCCGTGACCTTGGCCAGACTCCAGGGGTGAAGGACTATTACGAGATGAATGCCCGTAGGCTCATCACCACATGGGGTGGCGACCTCAACGACTATGCTGTGCGCAATTACAGTGGCATTATCGCCAACTATCAGGCTAAGCGATGGGACATTTACATTGACGAAGCTTTCCGCTCTGTTCGCACTGGCACTGCCTTCCGCGACAAGGAGCGCACTGCCGCCACCCACCAGTTTGAACAGGCGTTTGCCGAAAAGCATGGTGAGGAGTTTCCAAAGTACGAGGGTCTGGAGCTGCTCTCCTTCTCCCGCGCCCTTGCCTCTAAATACGCCATCGAGCTCCACGCGTGGCTCGGGAAATAGGTTTGAGATTATAGGTTAGATAGGCTTATTGGGCATGATAGGCATATAATAGGCGTGGTCTTAATTTCTGATTTCTGACATCTAATTTCTTAATTCTAACTTCTTTTTGTACTTTTGCGTGGTTTTTTAGAAGCATTGCACTTGGAACAGATTTTTAACATATTCTCGCAGCACACATCCCTTCAGGCTGTGATAGTCCTGTCGGTGATCTGTGCCACAGGTCTGATATTGGGTAAAGTGAAGGTGAGAGGCATATCGCTTGGCGTGACCTTTGTGTTCTTCATAGGCATTCTGCTTGGGCACATTGGGATCTCGATAGACGCCAACGCTTTGCAGTTTGCCCAGGATTTTGGTTTGGCGCTTTTTGTGTATGCCCTGGGTGTGCAGGTGGGCCCTGGATTCTTCAGTTCGCTCCGCAAAGGAGGCGTAACACTCACGCTGCTGGCGTTGCTGCTGGTGGCCATTGGCACGGTGCTCACGGTGCTGATGCCTCTGGCATTCAACATATCCCTGCCTGATGCCGTGGGTGTGATGTGTGGCGCCACCACCAATACACCAGCCCTCGGCGCCGCGCAGCAGACCCTCGCCCAGTTGCATCAGCCCACCACAGGGGCAGCCCTTGCCACCGCTGTCACTTACCCGCTTGGTGTGGTGGGTGTGATATTGGCGCTGCTGCTGATGCAGAAAGTGCTGGGGCATCATGGACGCATTGCCATAGCCCCCGACACGCGTGAAGACAGCACTTTTGTGGCGGCATACCACATCAACAATCCCGGAGTGTTTGGCAAGCGCATAGGCGAATTGTCGGAAATCACACATGAGCATTTTGTGGTGTCGCGCCTGTGGCATAATGGAAAAGTGATTATTCCCTCGAGTGAGACTGTGCTCAACGAGGGCGACCGTATACTTGTGATCACCACTGCCACCGCCAGCGCGGCGATGACCCTCTTGTTTGGCGAGAAGGAAGACACCGACTTCAATAAAGATACGGTGGACTGGGACGCCATCGACAGCCGTCTGATTTCGCGTCGCATCGTGGTCACGAAGTCGGATATCAACGGCAAGCGGCTTGGGGCGCTGCGTCTGCGTAACCACTATGGCGTGAACGTAACCCGCATTTATCGTAGCGGTATGCGACTGCTCGCTACCCCTGATTTGCGCATTCAGCTCGGCGACCGCATCACGGTGGTGGGCGAGGAGGCCGCCATTAGGAATGTGGAGCACCTGATGGGTAACCTTGTGGCCGACCTCGACGAGCCTAATTTGATTTCTATATTCATCGGGCTTACGCTTGGATTGCTGCTCGGATTGATTCCGATAGCGCTTCCCGGCATTTCTGCGCCGGTGCGCCTCGGGCTTGCCGGTGGCCCAATCATCGCGGGCATATTGATGGGGTCGTTCGGTCCGCGCCTTCATATGGTCACCTACACCACGCAGAGCGCCAATCTGCTGATGCGCCGTCTGGGACTTTCGCTTTATTTGGCGTGCCTGGGGCTGAGTTCAGGCACCGACTTCTTTGCCACGGTGATGCGCCCTGAGGGTGTGCTGTGGGTGGTGTTAGGTTTTGCGCTCACTGTGGTACCGGTGCTGATAGTGGGCTATTTGGCATTGCGTGTGTTTAAAATCGACTTTGCCGTGATTTGCGGCATGCTGTGTGGCGCAATGGCCAACCCCATGGCGCTCGACTATGCGCGCGACACGCTCAAGAGCGACCGCGCCTCGGTGGCATACACCACGGTGTATCCGCTCTGCATGTTCACCCGTGTGGTGCTGGCGCAGATTATACTATTGATTTTCCTTTAATGCATTAACGCAAATATTCAAAACCTTTACGATGAGAAAAATTTTATTCTGCGCATTGGCAATGCTGAGCCTCACGATGGTGTCGGCTCAGGAAAAATGGACAGGCATATCGCGATATGCCGCTCAAAACGACAGCATATTGTCGCTGCCAGCCGACCCCTACCGTGTGGTGCTGCTGGGCAATTCCATCACCGACTTTTGGCCTACGCGTAGCCCTGAGTTTTTTGCAAAGCATCCCCATCTTGTGTGCAGGGGCATCAGCGGACAAACCTCTTATCAGATGCTGGTGCGCTTCCGCGAAGATGTGGTGCGGCTTCGCCCCAAGGCGGTGGTGATCAACTGTGGCACCAATGATATAGCCGAGAATGGCAAGATTCCTTACGTGGAGGACAACACGATGGGCAATATCATGTCGATGGTGGAAATAGCCAACGCCAACCACATCAAGGTGTATCTGTCATCGGTACTGCCATCGAAATGTATGTACTGGGCAAAGAATATAGCCGGTGTGCAGGATAAGATAGCGAGCATAAACGTGCGCATCAAGGCCTATGCCAAGGCGCAGGGACTCGCCTATATCGACTATTACACGCCTATGGTGTATGGCGCCGACCGTGAACTTAACCCTGCCTACACTAAAGATGGTGTGCACCCCAATGCCGCAGGCTATGCAGTGATGGAAATGGAGCTTCTTCAGACTATCTATCCCGTTAGGTAGATGCATTGCTCTTAAAATGAGCGGCAAATGGTCAAAATGTCTGTTTTTTCGTTCGATAATTACCCGTTTTGCTGTTTTTTGGCGAATAATTATTACCTTTGCATTTGGTATATTGGATTAGAATCGTTTATCGGCCTCTATGCCCACTGTTACAAAATTAATTATTATCGTTCAGAAAACTATGCGAAGTCAGAATATTGCGAAGTTGTGCTTAGGCATGTTGGTCATGTTGCTTGCGTCGTCTTGCATGAAGGACGAGCCACTGAATGCGGAATGCGACATTGAGCAGGTGATATTGCGCTCAAGCCATGCTGAAGAGGTGTTCTTCAACTTGACCGACTCAGCCCAGACGGTGCTCTACACCAACAGCAAGGTGGTGTTTAACGTGCGCCGGGGGGCGCCACTTGATGGACTGGAGCTTGAGTTTAAAATCACCGAAGGCGCCACCATTGAGCGGCTCACCGAGGGCGAAGGCTTCCAGGCCGATGTGCCAGTGAGCTACCGCGTGACCTCGCAAGACGGGCAGTGGCACCGCGACTACACCGTGACCATATCGCCCGAGCCTATCCATATTGTGAGCAGTGAGGTGAAGTACGACTTTGAGAACTTCGAGCTCGATCCTCAGACCGGGAAATTCTATATCTGGCATAATGAGAAACTCGACGGCACTTTCGGCAACGACTGGGCCACAGGCAACCCAGGTTTTAAGATAAGCATGCCCTCTGCCGCCCCCGACAAGTATCCTACCGTGCCTATCGACGGCCTCGACGGTAAGGCGCTGAAGCTCACCACTTGCGACACCGGTCCCTTTGGCGTGATGGCTAACAAGCGGCTGGCTGCCGGTAATTTCTTCCTTGGCGAATTTGATGTGACGGAAGCCCTTGGCGATGCCATGGCTGCTACACGGTTCGGCATACCGTTCAACCGCGAGCCCGTGAAGCTGTCGGGTTACTACCAGTATCAGCCTGGTGTGAAATTCCAGGACAAGAACGGAAAGGAAGTGAAGGGCAGGGTGGACGAAGGCTCTATCTATGCCGTGTTTTACCGTAACCATGACGACCAGGGCCGCCCGGTGCGCCTGCGTGGCGACAATGTGCTTATCAGCCCGCTGATTGTGGGCCTTGCGAAGGTGAAGCAACTGCCCGCCACCAGCGAATGGACCCCGTTTGAGGTGGCGTTTGAATTCTATTCCGAAATCGACCAAGACTTGCTTGCCAATATGGGCTACAACCTTGCCATCGTGTTTTCGAGCAGCGCCGCGGGTGCCTCGTTTGAGGGCGCAGTGGGCAGCTGCCTGCTTGTGGATAAGGTGCGTTTAACTTGTCAAACAGAAGAATAATGAGAAAAAAAATCATCATAGTCACTGTGGCGCTGCTCACTGTGGCAGCCAGCAGTGCCCAGAGCATATTCCACAAGGGCATACTTGCCGACGTGAAGTATGGCGCACGGTTCGGCTACAACATAGGCGGCTCCGCTCCGCTGAGTATGCCGGCCTCCATCCGTAAGCTCAATAAGTTTCCGCTTACCCCAAACCTGGCGTTTGGCATTAATGCCGAGAAGCCGCTCACGAATGATTTCGGGCTGATGGTGGGCATCCGCTTTGAGAACAAGGGAATGTCGACCGACTGCACCGTGAAAGGCTACAAGATGGAAATAGTGAAAGGTGGCGAGAAGCTCGGAGGCGTGTTTACTGGCAATGTGGTCACCAAGGCCACCGAATGGATGTTCACGTTGCCCATTCAAGCCACTTATCAGTATAAGAAAGTCACCTTCAAGGCTGGCCCCTACATATCCTACCTCACTGGGCGCGAGTTCTACGGCTGGGCCTACGACGGCTATCTGCGCGTGGACGACCCCACTGGCGCGAAGGTGGTGCTTGGCAGTGAGCCCGATGAGCGTGGCGACTATGATTTCTCTCCCGACATGCGTCGCTGGCACGTGGGTGTGGACGTGGGTGTGGACTGGGCGTTCAGCAGCCGATTTGGCGCTTATGCCGACATCACCTGTGGCCTGCACGGCGTTCACCGCAGTGGCTTCAAGACCATTGAGCAGACGCTTATCCCAATATATGGCTCAATAGGTGTGACCTATTCTTTCCATTAAAGAAATAAAGACGCTTCGGCGCTTTTGACTTAAAAAAACGAATAACATTAATTTATTAATAAAATGAGAAAGCTATCTACATTGTTTTGCGCGGCTTTAATGAGTGTTTCGGCTATGGCTACTGACTATAGCGGCAATCTCACCGTTTCGGTTAACGGCGAGGGAAGCACTCAGCCTGCTACTATCTCTGTTGCTGAAAACGCTGGAAAGTATAATCTGAGCATCAACAACTTCATTCTCACTTCAGGTGAGACCTCAATTCCTGTGGGCAACATCGTGATTGAGAATGTGACAGGTGCGGTCAATGGTGGCCTCACCACTCTTTATGTGAATAAGAATATCACTATCACTGCAGGTAATGCCGAGGGCGTGTCAGCAGACTCGTGGTTTGGCCCAATGCTCGGCCCTGTGCCTGTGAAGATGACATCGAGCTTCACCACCGACGGCTACCTTGCCGTGGGTATCGATATTGACATGACCAGCACCCTTGGCCAGACCATCAAGGTGAGCTTTGAAAATGTGGCCGACCACTTCCAGATGCCTAACAGCGACTTTGAAACTTGGAGTGACAAGAACAACGCCCCACGCCACTGGCACGGCTTCGAAAGCGTGAAAGGAACATTCGCTTCCACTGCGAAGAAAGGAGGAAAACTTCAATCTTCTTCTTTGACTCGTCCTGGTTCTTTGGGCAAATCAAGTGCACTACTTACTTGTAACAAGGTTGCCGGAATTGTTACGAATGGAACTATGACTAATGGCATTTTGAATGCAGGCTCATTCAATGCTACTGATGCAGCAAACCACAGCGAGTTGAATCTGGAAGATGCCAGCATTGATGCCAATGGCGATCCATTCCACACTCCAGTGTATGCCAAGCCTGATGCCGTTAAGTTTTGGATGCGTTTTTCTCAAGGTGCTACTAATAAAGACTATCCTTATGCGTCGTTTAAGGCCGTGGTGACTGATGGCACCTATTATCAAGATCCAGAGGATAAGACTTATAGCAATAAGGTGGCTGTGGCAACTCCTAATCTTGAAAATATGAAAGAGGGCGATTGGCGTGAAGTGACTTGCCCATTTGATTATGCCTCTTATGCTGCCGACAGTGCCCAGGCAAAGGCTATCTTAATGACATTTTCAACTAATGCAACACCTGGTCAAGGAGGCCCTGTCGGAACTGGTGGAATATTCTCTTATAAGTTACAGAAGGCAGACTCTGTGTTTATCGATGACCTTGAGCTGGTGTATGCTGCTGGCATCAAGTCGATTTCCTTTAAGGGTCAGGCGCTTGACCTTGCCACTGTTCAGACCACTGGCATCAACCTCGAATCAGCCACCGACGCTGTGAGTGCCGACGACTTTGTGGTGGTGAAAGTGGGTGAGGACGCTAAGGTGACCAAGCTCGTAGAGCCTACCGATGAAGGTTATGTGGCTGTAATTACCGCTGTATCGGCTGATTTGAAGACCACCGAAACTTACGTGATTAATATCAAGAAGCCTGCCGCTCCACAGCTTAAGGGCGACATTAATGGCGACGGTGTGGTGGATGTGACCGACGTGTCGGCGCTCATCGACATCGTGCTCAATTCCGACTCCTCTGCTGCCTCTGTGGCCGACATCAATGAGGATGGCACAGTGGACGTGAGCGATGTGTCGGCACTGATCAGCATTGTATTAGGATAATAAGCAACTTTTACAAACCAACAAGACATATAGTTATGAAAGAAATTTTAGCATTTTTTGTGGCTGCCGTTTGCGCCCTCTCGGCCATGGCAACCAATTATGACGGTGAACTCACCGTGACCGTGAATGGCGAAGCCGCAGTGATGGGCACTAACATCACCGTGGACAAGACCAGCGCCGGCTATGACCTGAGCATCAAGAACTTCAAACTCACCTCTGGCGATGTGACGCTCCCTGTGGGCAACATTGAGCTGAAGGGCTGCGAAGGAACAGAGGCTTTTGGTATCACCACTATCAAATACAACAAAAGTGTGACCATCACAGCCGGCGACGACCCGAAAGTGGGCGCAAGCGAATGGCTGGGACCGATGCTCGGTGATGTGCCTATCACAATGACTGCCAAGCTCAACGACCAAGTGCTCAGCGTGAACATTGACATTAACCTTGCTGCTCTTCAGCAAGTGATCAACGTGGGCTTTGTGGGCAACGCTCCACAGCCAGCAAAGGGCGATATCAACGCCGATGGCGCAGTGAACGCTTCCGATGTGACCGCGCTCATCAATCAAGTGCTTGAGTAAAGGAAAGTATTCCTATTGTTTACATTAACAGTTTCACATTCACCGCATCTTGTTTCAAAACAGGTGTGGTGAATGCTTTTTTTTTCTGTGGCGAATGAATGTGCGAATGTTGCCATTTGTTCACAAAACACGCTGTTTGATAAAGAAAATTTATAAAAATTGCCAAAAAATTCGTAACTTTGTCGTCAAGCCTACATGTTAAGATTTGAATCTTCGTAATTTATAGAGCAGATTCTAATATCAGGTAAAATATTGTTAATACGAGAAATGTATGGATTCAGTTGTCAATAGAATTTTCGGGACGAAACTACTGTCCGCCATTAAAGACAAAACGGCACCCCACTGGCTGGTGCTATTCTTCGATCTTGTGATAGTGTCGTGCAGCTATTTTTTGCTGGCGATGAGTGATGTGTTCATTCCCGGGCACAGCATCAATCCCGTTCTCTTTGTGAGAAACTGGGTGGTGGTGCTGGTGGTGTATCTGTTGATGATCCTGCTCTCTAAAAGCTATACCTCGGTTATTCGCCTGTCGGTGATTGAGGACCTGTATAGAGTGTTTGTGGTGGTGACGGTCAGCACGGTTCTGCTTCTTGTGGTGAATGCTGTGATGCAGGCGGCGCTCGACGTGGAGATGATGCGCTACTGGAGCATCATTATTATTGGCGCCATATCTTTCTCCTTCCTTGTGATAGAGCGGCTGCTGATTAAGCAGGTTTACTCCTATCTGTCGCATTGCAGCGCGGAACGCCTGCGTGTGCTTGTGCTCGGCACCTCGCTCGACTCGCTCGTGCTTGCCAACGCTCTAAAAAATGAAATGGGAGGCAAATACGTGCCTGTGGGGCTGCTGGCAGAAAAGGACACCAATCCGCCAGAGCAGGTGAGTGGCTTCAAGGTGTTTCCTTACGACGAGAGCACGCTTGCCAACACATTTGTGGAAAACAGCATCCACGCCCTTATTTTCAATTATGACAAATTAAAGATGGTGGCACGCGATTATGCCGACTTCTTTATTAGCCATAATTTGCGCATTCTCTCGCTCAACAAGGTGGAGGAATTTGAGGCAGATGATCAAAACGACGATAAGGAGTCGAACGTGTCGGCCCATATTAAAGAAGTGCAGATTGAAGACCTTCTTGGCCGCGACCCCATTGTGCTCAACAACTCCCTTATTCGCTCAAACATTCACGGGCAAGTGGTGATGATAACCGGTGCATGTGGCTCGATTGGCAGTGAGATTGTGCGGCAGGTGGCGGCCTACAAGGCTAAAAAGATTGTGCTGGTGGACCAGGCCGAAACGCCGATGCACGACATTGCCCTTGAGATGAAGGACAAATATCCGGAAGCCGATGTGGTGCTCTTTATGGGCGACATTCAGAACCGCGACCGCATGGAGCTGGCGTTCGCCACCTATCGTCCGCGCTATGTGTTCCATGCTGCGGCTTACAAACATGTGCCTATGATGGAGATCAACCCCACAGAGGCTGTGCTGACCAATGTGATGGGCACGCGCAACATAGCCGACCTTTCGCTCAAATACGATGTGTATAAGTTTGTGATGATTTCTACCGACAAGGCAGTGAACCCCACAAACGTGATGGGCTGCACTAAGCGCCTTGCCGAGGCCTACACACAGTCGCTCTATTTCGACGCCAAGCAAAAAGGCAAGCACACGCAGTTTATCACCACCCGCTTTGGCAATGTGCTTGGCAGCAATGGCTCGGTGATACCACTGTTCCGCAAACAGATTGCCGCAGGAGGCCCTGTCACTATCACTCACCGCGACATCATTCGCTACTTTATGACCATTCCAGAGGCTTGCAGCCTTGTGCTTGAGGCGGGGTGTATTGGCCATGGCGGTGAAATATACGTGTTCGACATGGGTAAGCCGGTGAAGATTTATGATTTGGCCACCCGTATGATTTCACTTGCCGGCCTGCGTCCGGGATTGGATATCGAGATTAAGGAAATAGGCTTGCGTCCGGGTGAGAAACTCTACGAAGAGTTGCTCAACGACAAGGAGAAAACGCTGGATTCGACCGAAAATGAGAAAATCATGGTGGCGAAGGTGCGTACCTACGATTTCAACACTGTGTGCGACAATATCTCTAACATCATATCCTTTGCCGAGCACGGCAATGTGCACGATATGATTAAGAATATGAAAACGTTTATTCCTGAATACCATAGCAATCACTCTGAGTTTGAGGAAATCGACAAAGAGATTGAAAACGAGGACGCCACGCAGCAGACAGGGAATTCTACCCCCCCCCCCCCCCCCCCCCC
>DLLC01000001.1:0-6850 GCA_002476625.1 Porphyromonadaceae bacterium UBA7572
TTTTACCGGACAGCAATAAAATTTTAGCTTAGTCCCAATCGGTGCGTCGGCTGAGTGATATGGGGTTTCGTTTTCAGGGATTATTATAGATGTGGCGAAGAAATTTTTGGGCGAATTTGAAATATGTGTTATTTCAGAGAAACTTAATTTTGAGAGCCCGTTGATTTTTGGAGGGTTTATGACATAAAGATATTCTTTAGCTCGAGTAGTGGCTGTATAGCACCATTTTAACTGGAAGTCCGACAGCCCGCATTGTCCAATGTAGTCAACGAACACGCTTTTCCATTCGCCACCTTGTGCCTTGTGACATGTGATGGCGTAGCCAAATTTCGTTTGCAAGGCGTTCATGTATTGGTCGTTTTGCAGTAGCTGTTTGAATTCTTTGGTACCTTCTTTGATTATAGGGTGGCTCTTTTTGACACGTATGCAGAAATCGATGTAGAGGGCACGTGTTTCCCACACGGAGAGACTTCTCTCCTTGCTGAATAATAGGTTTTCTATTACAAATGTTGAAAATTCCAGGCCATAGTCTGGGAAAAGAAGTTTAACTTTTCGGAAATGTAAATCAATATGTCTCTTGTCGTTATTGATGGTGACAGGAATATGTTTGTGTGTGACTTCTTCACCAACTTCGGTTACAACGCACATGTCGCCATTAAACACTCGCCCATTGTTTTCTGTGTATGAGTTTTTGTTGTTAAGCAAGATGTCACCCACTTGAAGAGGAATTAAAGCATCTGACAGGCCTTCATATGATTGGGTTTTTAAGATGGTGGAAAAGTAGTTTTCGCGTATGGCCATATTGTATTGGTAACACTGTTTGTTGCTGTGACAAACGATGACGCTGCTTCCAACAGCTGGTTGAGGATACATCGAAATGTATTTGCCGATGATTTCACTGGATGGGATTTCTGTGATATCGTCACCATTGTCTTCTATTCTTAGGCTTGTTCGTTTGCTTGTTTTGAGAAGGGTACGAATGTCAATGCTGGCCTTTAAAATACCACTTTGTTCTTTTTGGCGGAGCACGTTGGTTAAAAACGCTTCTTCCACTTTTAGTCCAAGAGATGTGAGGTGGCTGGCGCTCATAGCTCGAGAGAAGTTTTCGCCAATAGGGGGAAGCTGGGCATCGTCTCCAACAAAGATGATTTTACAGCAATTGTCACTTTTGTTGGAGTCGCAGAATTGTTTAATGGCATCATTTAGCATGCTTTCATCGTCTTTGCTGTTAAGAAGTAGAGACTTGGGGATAAAGTTGTTTAATGCCATAGAACGATAAATGAGCAGGTCGCTCAGCAGCCGTCCTGAACCGAACTTCAGGAATTCGGTATGGCTAACAATATCGCCTATCATAGAACTTTCGTCCACGATTAAAACCCTTGTGCATTCAGGAATTTCTTCCAAAGGAAATATGTATTCGCATTTCTTTTTGCTGTAGTCTTTGTTGTTAGTCTCAAGGCAGATCAGCTCACGTGAATATATTAGGGAATGTACAGTGCAAGCGTCAATTCCTTTAGATTTTAATACTCTTGCAGCTCTTCCTGTGGGAGTGAGTACATAGAATGGCTTGTTTTTGTCATTGGCTGAGGTTTCACTGCTGCTATTGCCTTTTTTTGATAAGTCTTCACATATCCATTTTATCATGGTGGTTTTACCAGTTCCAGCATAGCCATGCAGAATGAATATGTCATTGTCGCTGGCAAGGAAGTCGTTGATTTGGCTCAGCACTTGCTGCTGCTCCTGAGTAGGGATTAGTTTCTGCTTTTCTTCCATTTCTGTATTATTGTTTTATATGTCACAATGGAGCAAAAAACGTGCCAAATTGACAGATAATGTAATAATAAATGGAAGAACTGTAAAGCTTTTTATTTGGATTTGGGGCGGGGGAGATTGAAGAGGATGGAGAGGACGACCATTGTCGCGAGGGCACAGGTGTAGTAGAGGTGAGGCAGGAACGCCACGGGGCTGAGGTGCGCAAGGCCTGCTGCCATGAGCGACTGAGCTCCGTATGGGATTACACTCTGTATGATGCACGAGCAGGTGTCGAGCAGGCTTGCCACTTTTCTGGCATCGAGATTGAATTTGAGCGATATGCTGTGGGCTATATCGCCTACGGTGATGATGGCGATGGTGTTGTTGGCAGTGCATAGATTCACCATGCTCACGAGCATAGCCACCACGGCCTGAGCGCCACGGCCGCTGCTGATGCGGTGAGTGAGCACCTGTATGATATAGGTGACGCCTCCGTTGTGGCTGATCACTCCAAGCAGCCCAGCCGCCAGTAGGGTGACTATAATGAGGTCGCTCATGTCCTTGATGCCATTCCCCATATATCCGCACATTTCAATTAAGCTCACGCCGGTGAGGCCGCACAGGGCGATGACGATGCACGAAATGATGCCCCAAGTGAGCACTATCAGCACATTGACTCCAAGCATTGCCGACACTATCACTATCAGGTATGGCAGAATGCTCCACCATGAGGCTGTGGTGATCTGTGGCTGGGCCGTTGGCTCGATGCCACCGATGAAAACGTATATACCGAGGGTGACAATGGCTGCGGGAAGGGCAATCCACAGGTTGGTTTTGAACTTGTCGTTCATCTTCACCTTTTGGCTTCGGGTGGACGCTATGGTGGTGTCGCTGATAAACGACAGGTTGTCGCCAAAAAACGAGCCGCCCAGCACCACCGACACAAGAAATGCCGTGTCGGCCCCTGTGCTTTGCGCCAGCTGGCAGGCAAATGGCGTGAGCGCCACGATGGTGCCCACTGATGTGCCTATCGACATGGAGATAAAGCACGCTGTGACAAATAGGCCCGGCACAATGAATATGGACGGCAACGCCGCGAGCGCAAGGTTCACTGTGGCATCAATGGCGCCAATGCCCTTGGCGAGGGCGGAGAACGCTCCTGCCAGAAAGAAAATCCATATCATGTAGAGCACATTGCTGTTAGCTGCGCCTTTTGAGAATATCTCTATGCGCTCGGTAATGCTCATCTTGGGCATGAACAGCAAAGCCCACATAGAGGCGATAATGAAGGCTATGGACAATGGCATCTTGTAGAAATCGCCAATAATGACCGACACCACCACGTAGAGTAGCAGAAACACCATGATGGGTGAGAGTGCCAGTAGGCCTTTGGCAGTGCTGATATGCTGTGTGGAATTGTCTTTTTCCATTTGTATGGTTGCGATATTTTGTTTGTTGCGTGAAATGCTGTGCAAAATTACTGCTAAAATATTGTTTTGCAAAATTTATTTCTTTTTGTAGTAAAAATCGCAGCGTGTTAGTTGGTAATCTCCATCATTCTCACTAACTTCGTATATTACTATATCATACTAAAAAAACTGACAAATGAAGCTACGAAACACCGTGTCGGCAATCATATTGGCGCTGGGCGCTTTTATCACAGCCGCAGCCCAGCAGTTGGAGGCCAATGGCATTAACTACGTGATAGATGGCGGCGGCAATGCCTCTGTCGTGCTTGGCGATAATTTTTACACGGGCAAAATCGTTGTTCCTGCCCAGGCCGGGTCAGCGCCCGTGACGAGGTTAGGGTTTGGTGCTTTCAACTCCTGCCATGGCTTGACGGGCGTTGATCTGCCACAAAGCATTGTGGAGATTGGCGACTATGCCTTTAATGCCTGCGACTCTCTCACTGCGGTCAAGATACCTGAATCGGTGACCCGAATTGGCGCATTCGCCTTCCATGGCTGCACCCGGATATTGGATATGACTTTGCCCGATGCGCTCACGAGCATAGGCGACGAGGCGTTTTTCGGTTGCACTGCTTTGAAAACCGTGAAAATAGGTAAGAATGTGGCGGAGATAGGGCAACGTGCCTTCCAACGCTGCACGCAGCTTAAAAGCATCACTGTGGATCCAGAGAATCAGTGGTATTGCGACGTGAATGGCATATTGATGACAAAAGACGCGCGCAGCCTCATAACGTTTTCACGCAAGAACACATCATGGCGCAGCTATACCGTTCCTTCAACCGTGGCCAGCATCTCGGCATTTGCCTTCTATGGATGCGACGCGATGAAGTCTGTCACCTTGCCCGACGGGCTGCAGACGATTGGAGAGTGGGCGTTTGCCAACTGCACAGTCATGGGCTCGTTCAGCTTGCCGGCAAGCGTAACCCACATAGGTGCCAACGCGTTCTTCGGCATGAAGAATTGCAAGGCATTCTACTGCGCCACAGTCGATCCACTCGTTTTGCGCGAAACGGCTTCGCCATTCGGTATGTTCACCGACCTCTCTGCCTGCACGCTGTATGTGCCTAACGCCGAGGCCGTGGCGAAATACGCAGCCGCTCCTGTGTGGAAAGAGTTTGGCAGCATTGTGGCATACCTTGGCGATGTGAATGGTGATGGAGTGGTGAATGTAAGCGATGTAACCACCCTTATCAACAGTATTTTAGGTGATGCTGAATGCGACCCTAAAACGTGCGACATCAACTGCGACGGCGAGGTGAACGTGAGCGATGTTACGGCATTAATCAATACTATACTTGAACAATAACACACTACTGAAAAATGAGTTTTCAACCATTGGCAGAGCGACTGCGTCCGAAGTCGCTCGATGAATATATTGGGCAGCGTCATTTGGTGGGGCCGGGTGCGGTGATCCGCCGAATGATAGAGAGTGGTAACATTGCGTCGTTCATATTGTGGGGACCTCCAGGCGTGGGAAAGACCACGCTGGCGCGCATCATAGCCGAACAGACGAAAGTGCCGTTCTACACCCTTTCTGCCGTTACCTCAGGCGTGAAGGAAGTGCGCGAGGTGCTTGAGCGCTGCAAGGCCGATGCGCAGAGCGTGTTCACAAAAGGCCGTCCAATCCTTTTTATCGATGAGATACACCGCTTTAATAAGTCGCAGCAGGACTCGCTTCTTGGCGCGGTGGAGAATGGCACTGTCACGCTTATTGGCGCCACCACCGAGAATCCCTCGTTTGAAGTGATTCGGCCGCTGTTGTCGCGCGCTCAAGTGTATGTGCTTCAGCCTCTTGATAAAGACGATCTGCTTCAGCTCCTCGATCATGCCCTCAAGACCGACCCTATATTTCAAGACCGTGAAGTGAGGGTGGAGGAGACCGAGGCGTTGCTCCGGTTTAGTGGCGGTGATGCACGGAAACTGCTCAACATTCTCGATTTGCTTCATCAGTCGCTCGATGAAAAGGAGCCATTTGTGCTCAATGATAAAGTGGTGACCGAACGCCTGCAGCAAAACCCAATGGCTTTCGACAAGGACGGAGAGATGCACTACGACATCATTTCGGCTTTCATCAAGTCGATTCGGGGCAGCGACCCTGACGCTGCCGTCTATTGGCTTGCTCGCCTCATTGCCGGTGGGGAAGACCCTAAATTCATTGCCCGCCGCCTGTGCATTTCTGCCGCAGAGGACATTGGCTTGGCCAATCCCAACGCTTTGCTCTTGGCTAACGCCACATTCGACATAATCAACAAAATCGGCTGGCCAGAGGGCAGAATTCCGCTGAGTGAGTGCGCCATCTATCTTGCCGCGTCGGCCAAGAGCAATTCGGCGTACTGTGCCATCAACGATGCGCTACAGCTTGTTGAGCAGACGGGGAATGCCCCGGTGCCCCTGCACCTGCGAAATGCGCCCACCAAACTGATGAAGCAACTTGGGTATGGGCGTGACTATATGTATGCCCACGACTATCCCGGCCACTTCGTGCGGCAGCAGTATATGCCCGACCAGCTACAAGGCAAGCAGCTGTGGCAGCCTCAGGACAATGCTGCCGAGGCGCAAATGGCTGCCCGCCAGCAGGCCCGCTGGAACCCTCAGCCACCAGAAGATGAAAAATGAAATGAGCGCGTATGTGCATAAGCGAGGCAGCCCACCGAATATGAAAGTCGGTGGGCTGCCTTATTAAATAATGTGGTATGGATTACTGTTTGTGCTGGGCTATCCAGTTTTTAGCGTTCACGAATGCTTGAATCCATGGAGTTACCTCATCGGTATGGCGCGCCTGTGGGTAGAAACCGCACTGCCATGGGAAGATAGCGCGCTCCAAGTGTGGCATCATGGCCAGGTGGCGCCCGTCTTTAGAGGCAATACCGGCGATGCCACGTGGCGAACCGTTAGGGTTGGCGGGGTAGGAGCGGTAGTTGTACTGTGCCACCACATTGTATTTGTCCACGCCCTCAGGCAAATTAAACTTGCCTTCACCGTGAGCCACCCAGATGCCGAGTTTCGACCCGCTGAGGTTGCCAAACATTACGGAATTGTTCTCCGGAATGGCGAGTCCCACGAAATTGGATTCAAACTTGTGGCTGTCGTTGTGGTCCATGTGCGGGCGGCTGCTGTACTCTGGGTTGATCAGGTTGAGTTCAATCATCACCTGGCAGCCATTGCATATACCCAAGCTCAGCGTGTCGGTGCGCTTGTAGAAGTCTTCAAGCGCTTTCTTGGCTTTCTCATTCCACACGAAGCCGCTTGCCCAGCCTTTGGCAGAACCGAGCACGTCGCTGTTGGAGAAGCCTCCGCAGAACACAATCATGTTCACGTCGTCAAGCGTTTCGCGGCCACTCATCAAGTCGGTCATGTGCACATCTTTCACATCGAAGCCGGCATAGTAGAGAGAATAAGCCATTTCACGGTCGCCATTCACGCCCTTTTCGCGTATGATAGCGGCCTTGATGCCCGTTCTGCCATGCTTGAATCCGGTAATGCCTAAGTCGGCTGCCTTGCCGGAGAATCCTGCGGGCATACGCCAGCGCAGTGGCTGTTTTTTGTAATTCTCAAAGCGTGCTTTAGCCAGCTTGTCGCCGGTCTGCTTGCAGTCGAGCAGGTAAGAACTCTTGAACCAGAGGTCGCGC
>DLLC01000001.1:6906-17117 GCA_002476625.1 Porphyromonadaceae bacterium UBA7572
CTTGAACCAGAGGTCGCGCAGATAGTCGATGAAGAACATGTATTCCTTGCCGTCTTTGCTTGCGGTGACGGTGCGTTCGTCGGAAGGCTCGCCAATGAAGATAAACTTCACGCCACGCTTAGCCAGCAGCCGCTCCACCTTGCCACATTGGTTGTTGGCCACCTGAATCACTAAAGCAGGGTTCTCGGCAAAGAGCGTTTTCACAATGTCGGGCTCGCTCATTCCGTCGAGGTCGAGGCTCACGCCACCTTTGGTGTTGGCGAAAGTCATTTCAAGCACGGTGGTGAGCAGGCCGCCTGCGCTGATGTCGTGCGCCGCCAGGAGCATGCTGTTTTCCACCAGCTCTTGCACGGCGTTGAAAGCGCAGGCGAAGTAGTCGGCGCTCTTCACCTCTGGAGCCTTGTCGCCAAGCAACCCCATCGACTGGGCGAGGGCCGATCCTCCGAGTTGCATTTCGCAGCCAGAGAAGTCGATATAGTAGAGTTTGCTCTTCTTTTGCTGGAGCACTGGGCTTACCGTCTTCTTCACATCGGTCACTTCACCGCCGGCAGAAATAATGACGGTGCCAGGGGCAAGCACTTTCTTGCTGCCGTATTTCTGCGTCATAGAAAGGCTGTCCTTGCCCGTGGGGATGTTGATACCTAAGGCACAGGCAAAATCGCTGCAAGCCTTCACGGCGCGATACAGCGCTGCGTCCTCGCCCTCATTGCGGCATGGCCACATCCAGTTGGCACTCAGCGACACCGCCTTCAGTCCGCCATTGAGGTTGGCGCCCACAATGTTGGTTAGCGCCTCTGTGATGGAGAGCACTGAGCCAGCCGCCGAGTCGATAAGGCCGGCCTGTGGGGCGTGGCCTATGGAGGTGGCAATGCCGCTATGGCCGGTGTAGTCGAGCGCCACCACACCGCAGTCGCTCAGTGGCAGCTGAATTTCGCCTTGGCACTGCTGACGGGCGATTTTGCCGGTCACGGAGCGGTCCACCTTGTTGGTGAGCCAGTCTTTGCATGCCACGCCCTCAATTTGAAGCACGGTCTCGATATATTCGTTGAGTTTTGAGGCATCGGTCTTCACCGCTTTGTATTTGTGGGTGACGGTGTTGTCGGTCATGACGGTCTTTGGTGAGCTTCCGAACATGTCCTTCATGCCCAGGTCGATAGGCTTCACGCCATCGGCCTGCTCAAACACGAAACGGTCGTCGCCAGTGGTTTCGCCCACCACATAGAAAGGGGCGCGCTCACGCTCGGCTATTTTCTCAATTTTGTCTAAGTCTTTTTCTTCAGCCACAAAGCCCATGCGCTCCTGGCTCTCATTGCCAATGATTTCCTTGGCGGAGAGGGTGGGGTCGCCCACAGGAAGGGCGGCCATGTCGATGTGTCCGCCGGTTTCCTCCACCAGCTCGGACAGGGCGTTCAGGTGTCCGCCTGCGCCATGGTCGTGAATCGACACAATGGGGTTGGTGTCTTCCTCTGCCAAGGCGCGAATCACGTTGGCCACGCGCTTCTGCATTTCGGGGTTGGCGCGCTGCACGGCGTTCAGCTCAATGGCGTTGGCGTATTGGCCGGTGTTCACGCTCGACACGGCGCCGCCGCCCATACCGATGCGGTAGTTGTCGCCACCCATCAGCACCACTTTCTCGCCGGCTTTTGGCGTGCCCTTGATGGCGTCGCGCTTGTTGGCGAATCCCACGCCGCCGGCAAGCATAATCACCTTGTCGTATGCCATTTGGCGTTTGGCTTCCTCGTGCTCGAATGTGAGGAGTGAGCCGCAGATAAGAGGCTGGCCAAACTTGTTGCCGAAGTCGCTGGCACCGTTCGATGCTTTGATAAGAATTTCCTCAGGCGTCTGGTAGAGCCATGGGCGCGGAGGCATGGTGCAGCGTTCCCAGGCGCGGTCGGCCTCGGTGCGTGGATAGCTGGTCATATACACGGCTGTGCCAGCCAGGGGGAGGCTTGCGCGTCCGCCGCCCAGACGGTCGCGGATTTCACCGCCAGAGCCGGTGGCTGCGCCATTAAAAGGCTCCACGGTGGTGGGGAAGTTGTGTGTTTCGGCTTTTAGCGAAATCACGGAATCAATCTCCTTTACCTCGAAGAAGTCGGGGCGGTCGGGATTCACGGGGGCGAACTGCTCAATCTTCGGGCCGTCGATAAACGCCACATTGTCCTTGTAGGCCGAAATCACCTTGTTGGGGTGCTCCTTGGTGGTCTTTTTGATAAGGCTGAAAAGGCTGGTGGGCATCTCCTCGCCGTCGATGATGAAGGTGCCGCCGAAAATTTTGTGGCGGCAGTGCTCGCTGTTCACCTGCGAGAAGCCAAACACCTCGCTGTCGGTGAGCGGGCGGCCGAGGCGATTGGCGAGGCCTTTGAGGTAGTCCACCTCTTCGGGGCTGAGCGCCAGACCCTCAGATTTATTGTAGGATTCGATGTCGTCGATATAAACGATAGGATCCGGCGTACGAGTGATGGTGAAGGTGTCGCTGTCCAGTGTGTGGTACACGCGCTGCAACATTTTGTCGTACTTGGGATCCTTTTCTTTAGTGGTGGTGAACTCTTCGATTCGGCTGATACCCGTAAGCGCCATGTTCTGGGTGATTTCCACAGCATTGGTGCTCCAGGGCGTTATCATTTCCTTTCGGGGCCCAATGAAAGTGCCTCGCAAGGTGTGGTCCTTAACTTGGGTGCCTCCGAGCAGCCATTCCAGTTTCTCTATTTCCTTAGGAGAAAGAGCGTGGTCAGCGTCCACCGCGTAGATGGTTTTTACGCCTTTTTTGAAGAATGTAATCATAAAAATAGATAAGAGGATTATCTGTAAAACCTAAATTCTTCCACAAAGTTACACCAAACGCTCCGCTTCACAAAGCAAACCCACGCATTATTTAAAGAAATTAGATGTTAGAGATTAGGGGTTAGAGGTTAGGGGTTAGGGGTTAGAGGGTGAGTGGTTAGTGGGATACACAATTATATAATATGGGTGGTAGGGGCTAAAAATGAAACGACAATTGCGACAATCCCCGACAATTGTGGCATTCTTTTTGTCCATTGCGGCGAATGTAAAAATGGTATGGTAAAGGTTGTGAAAGGGAATTACTTATTGAGGTTCAGTTATTTTGTTTTCACACAAAAAATGCCTACATTTGCACAATGCAAGATGCTTGCCAAAGCCGTATGCATGGCACGAGTATTTTGCAGTACATATTTTTGAAAGCGTTTCGCTTCAAAATCTTTCAACGAAAATCGCCAATTTTCATAACCCGAAGGATGTTGAGGCAACTATAAACGCCTTCGCTGTGCTTGTATTCATCCACCCCCACATGCAAGTGGGGAGGCGATATAGGCTTCAGCGTGGGGGTGGGTTGTTCAATTTCGGGTTAGGGCGTTTGGCGATGCCTCGTTGAAGATTGACAGCGACATCGTCCCACGCTTTCTTTTTTGCAACCACAACATAAACCGTTTCAACACAGGGGACGTGGGTTGATGAACTTGATATAAGTGGCGTATGGACATTAAAGAACTGTCGACAGAAATCTGCTCTTCAGCACAGGATGAGGCACAGAAAAACGATACAAGTGTAGTGGAGGAACTCGCTCGCAAATATTTGGACACAATGTGCGAATATGGGGAAATCGCCTCGTATGAGATATGCTCTTTAAAAAGAAGTCATGCAGCCCTGACAGCGTATTCATACAATGAAGAATTACAGTCACTGGATTTATTCCTATACTATAAGCCGGCTGCAACTTTAGGAAAAATATCCCATGAAAGCGTATATGAAAAGTATGAAAGTCTTTATGGTTTTTATAGGGAGGCGTTGAGGGAAAAGCCTTTCTTTGGGGCTTTGCTAGACAGTGATGTGCAAAGTGCAATAAGCCTTGTTAAAGAGGTGAAGGGTAAAATTAAAAGGATGCGGCTTTATTTTCTGACTAATGGCATAGTCGACCAGCCTTCATCTTTGAACACCTCTGAATATTTAGAAAACGATGGCTTGGTGGTGGAATACTCGACATGGGATATTGTGCGCTTTAATCGGGTAAACTCATTAAATGCAGGCGATGATGCGGTAGAAATCGACTTCTTGAACAACTTTAAGAAGAAAATACAGTGCTTGCGGGTTGAAGATGAGAACCCTAAAATTGATGCTTATTTCGCCATCATGCCTGGAGATATTTTGGCTAAAATTTATGGTCAGTACAAGCAGACTTTGATGGAGAACAATGTTCGGCTGTTTCTACAGAAAACCAACAGGGTCAATAGGCAAATGTGCAAAACAATAAAAGAACGACCAGAGATGTTTTTCTCCTTCAACAATGGAATTTCTGCAACGGCTAAACGAGTTGAGTTTGGCGCCGGTGGCACAAAAACAGCCCCTTTTATCACTAAAATCACAGACTTGCAGATTGTGAACGGCGGACAAACAACAGCTACCATTGCGGCAATGCAGGAGTGCGATTTGAGCAAGGTTTTTGTTCCTATGAAAATTAGTGTAATTAAAGATGATGTGGAGTATTTATCGTTGGTTAAAGACATTTCCACTTCTGCAAATAGCCAGTCTGCAATTAAACGTTCTGATTTTCTTTCGGGTGATGAGTGTTTGCAAAAATTAGAGAAAATCAGTAGGCAAGAAGAGGAACCGAAGGGTAAGACCAAGTGGTATTTTGAAAGAAAAAGGGGACAGTATAAAAATGATTTGGCTAATAGGGTAGGCTATGAAAGGGCTTTGTTTGCGGGCACTTACCCCAAAAGTCAGATTATTGATAAATCAGAAGTGGCAAGGCTCGCAACCCTTTGGGATATGAGACCTTATGATGCGTGCAGAAGTAAAGAGGTGGTGTCTATTAGTTTTTTTAACTCGTTAAAGGAAAATAATAGTGTAAATATTGACGCAGCTTTTTATAGGAATATAGTGGCGTTGCATATTCTTTATAATGAGATAAATAGCTATGTAAAGAAAAATTTTCGTAGCTCGTTCGGTACATATGTTGGCAAGGTTACTAGCTACATAATGTCGTCAATATCATATCTTACAGAGAGAAAGTTTGATTTGAATTTCATTTGGGAACAACAAAAGGTTCATGAAAAAATTATTAAAGCGATAAGGCCTTTGGCAAAATTAGTGGCGGAATATCTTTATGGGGATGGTCCTTGGCTAAATATTAAAGATCAAAATTGTTGGAAGTCGTTTGTTGATACTTTGAATGATAATCCTTTACTGAAAAACTCTCTTAGTGAAATACCAGAAAAGATCAAAAAAAACGAAAATAGACCTCAGACACAAAGTTCTCAAATACATAAAAAAGAATCAGTTGTAGCTACTAACTTGGTAAGTCCAGTTGGTGAAAAAATCATAGATGATGCCTTTTCAATTCTTGCACCAACATGGAACGCAATTGCTGAATGGGGACGTTGTACTGGTTATTTGTCAGTAGCTGAGTGTCTTACAGCTAAAGGATATGCGCGAAAAAGAATGACTGGTGAGAGGCTTCAAACAGTAGATATGGCACAATGCGCTTTAGAGTTATATAGAAAAGCTAAATTCTTGGGTTTTCAACCATCTTCTGTTTGATAGATGTTTGTGAGTAGGTTGCGGATGGGCAATTTTGGGGGCGGTTTTGCGTTATTATTGGTGAGAATGACTAACTTTGCGCTGAAAAGCGGCTCTTTATGATGATTCTGATGGGTGGGCTTTCTGTGCGTATGTGCAAGTGTCAGTATTTGCGGCACTTTACATTTTATATGATATGAGAATTAGAAGTCTTTTCTTTACGATAATAGCGATTTTAGCCCCTCTGATGGGGTGGGCGCAGGTGTCGGTAATGGGCAGTGCGCACGATGTGTATGACTTTGTGCCGGAAAAAAGCACGGGGCTGAACCATGTGTATGTGCTCTATGATGCGCAGGGCGTGGGTATGCAGTATCGGGCCTCTTCCGATGAGCGGGTGGTGTGGTATGGCTTTGGAAGTCAGGGAGGCGGATATGCCGAGGAAATTGCGGGCGTAAAGGCTGATGGACGCACTACTACGCTGGCGCAGGTCACCCCAGGGCAGGGCTACATCATTGAAGAAGGCACCAAGCGCACTTATGTGTGGGTAATCAACTATGCCGACCATCGTTTGCGCTTCAACAATATATCTGCCCTTGCGCCAGAGGAGTGCGGCACTGCCACGCTGAGTGTCGATGGCAAGGCTGACGAGATACCGTATTTCACGATTACAGGTGTGCGGAAAGTGCTGAGCCGTGAGATAAAGTTGGCTTACCGTACGCTTGTGTGGGACGAGGCGGCGGTGCAATGGACGCAGGTGGACACTACGGAAGTGCTGTCGTCCATTAAGCCGCAGATGGTGATCACAGCCCCGCTGTGCAACACCACATTCCACATCCGCGGTGACCGCTTTCTCCAGTTCTGGAACGAGGGAGTGGAGATGGAGAGCGACACTTACACCACCACCGCTGTGGACGTGCGCACCACAGCCGTGAAGCAAAACCACACTGGCAGCACCTCTACTGGCAGTGATGATGGTGGCGGTGACGGCACCGACAGTGGCGATGACGATGAACTGGGCGGATCGGCGCCTGCCACGGTGCTGTTTAAGGCGTACTGCACCGATGCAGTGGACCACAAAGAGTGGCAGAAAGCTATCGACCCCGATTTCCAGAACATAGAGGCACGCTTCAACGATGAAGAGACGGAGCAAACGTTCACCACAACCGGCACTTCATACTGGCGATTTGTGGGCACGAATTTGCAGAGCGGCTGTGAGACGTATGGCCCCACCTACACGGTGAATATCGGAGAGAGCGAACTGGTGTGCCCCAACGTGTTCTCGCCGGGCTCGACCGAGGGCGTGGGCGATGTGTGGAAAGTGAAATACAAGTCGCTCGTGGAGTTTCACTGCACAATTTTCAATACCTGGGGCAACAAAATTTATGAGTACACCAACCCCGATGACGGTTGGGACGGCAAATACCACGGCAAGCTCGTGTCCACAGGTGTGTATTATTATGTGATACAGGCGCGTGGCGCCGACGACAAGGTGTATAAGCTCAGTGGCGACATCAACATTCTCCGCTACCGCAAGAATACCACAAGTGGCAACACCATAGAGGAGTAGGGGCAGAAAGAGACAAACTGATAATAATGGGCTGTGCCAGCAATTTAGCTGGCGCAGCCCACTGCACATTCACAACCTCAATACTAAAGTCTCCAACTCTAATAGTTATAGTGGATAGGTAGAAAATAGACCACGAATTGCCCGAATTTCCACGAATTGGTTATTGGCATGGTGGCTCACACTGATATAAGGAGCCTCGCTATGCAATGTACGGGAATGTAGGTTGATAGGCGGCCGTGCCACGTCCCTGCTGTTCTGCCGCACAAAAGTATCCCCCCTAACCCCTCTAATTTCTAACATCTAATCTCTAATTTCTAACTAAACTATGACTTCTTTTTTGTAATTTTGTGGATTATGATTTTCAATGGGAAAGAAACAGAATGTGTGAGCGTGCTTGGAGCGCGCGTCCACAACTTGAAAAACATTGATGTGGATATTCCACACTATAAGCTCACCGTGATTACGGGGCTTAGCGGCAGTGGAAAATCATCGCTGGCGTTCGACACGATATTTGCCGAGGGGCAGCGGCGCTATTTGGAGACATTTTCCGCGTACGCGCGAAATATGCTTGGTGTGCTTGAACGGCCCGATGTGGACAAGATTACGGGGCTAAGCCCGGTGATTTCGATAGGGCAGAAGACCACCAACAAGAACCCACGCTCCACGGTGGGCACATCGACAGAGGTTTACGACTATCTGCGCCTTTTGTTTGCGCGCGCGTCGGATGCGGTGAGCTACATCTCCGGCGAGCGTATGGTGAAATATTCCGTGGAAAAAATCCTTTCCCTAATCCTCGACAAGTATGAGGGAAAGAAAATCTATATTTTGTCGCCTTTGGTTAAGAACCGCAAGGGACATTACAAGGACCTGTTTGAGCAATATCGCAAGAAGGGCTACATCCACGTGCGCGTGGACGGGGAGATGCGAGAAATCACCTTCGGCATGAAGCTCGACCGCTACAAAAACCACACGGTGGAGCTGGTGATCGACCGGCTGAAAGTGGCACGCAAGGACGAGAAGCGCTTGAAAGAGACCGTGGAGCTGGCTTTCCGCCAAGGCAAGGACCAGCTGCTCATACTTGATGCCGACACCGACGAGGTGTCGTATTACAGCAAGACGCTGATGGACCCTTCAACGGGGCTGTCGTATCTCGACCCCGCACCACATAACTTCTCGTTCAACTCTCCGCAGGGCGCGTGCCACAAATGTAAGGGCTTAGGATATGTGAATCTCATCGACCGTGAGAAGATTATGCCCGACACATCGCTGTCGATAAAAGAGGGGGGCATACTCCCGCTTGGGAAATATAAGAATTCACTGGTGTTCTGGCAGATTTCAGCCATCTGCGATAAGTATGGCTGCGACATCGGCACGCCATTGAAGGATTTGCCAGAGGAGGCTCTCGATGATATTATGAACGGCACCGACGAGCGGCTGAACATCAAGACGGAGACGCTGAGCACCAATAATTATTTTCTCACTTACGACGGCTTAGTAAAGTATATAGAGCTTCAGCAAGACGAGGCAGCAGGCTCAAAAGCCCAGAAATGGGCAGGTCAGTTTTTCTCACGCTGCGTGTGCCCAGAGTGCGGCGGAGCACGCCTGAACAAGGAGGCGCTGCACTTTTTTATCAACGGGAAGAACATCGCCCAGCTTGCGAGCATGGACATCAGCGACTTGCGCGACTGGCTTGCCGACCTGCACAACCATATGGAGCCGCAAAAGTGGAAAATAGCCGATGAAATCGTGAGAGAAATACTCAGTAGACTGAATTTCATGCTTGATGTGGGGCTTGAATATGTGTCGCTCAACCGCTCGTCGGTTTCGCTCTCCGGTGGCGAGAGCCAGCGCATTCGCCTGGCCACACAGATAGGATCGCAACTGGTGAATGTGCTGTATATCCTCGATGAACCCAGCATAGGCCTGCACCAGCGCGACAGTGAGCGCCTGATAGTCTCGCTGAAGAAGCTGCGCGACGAGGGCAACACCGTGATAGTGGTGGAGCACGACAAGGATATGATGCTCAATGCCGACTACATTGTGGATATAGGGCCCAAAGCAGGGCGCAGAGGCGGCTATGTGGTGTTCGCAGGTACGCCTAAACAGATGCTCAAAAAAAACACGCTCACGGCCGATTATTTGAGCGGGCAGAAGAAGATAGATATACCCACTGAACGCCGACCAGGAAATGGCCATGTGATAAAGCTCCGCGGATGCCGCGGGCATAACCTGAAGAATGTGGATGTGGATTTCCCATTGGGCACATTTATATGCGTGACGGGAGTGTCGGGCAGTGGTAAGTCGTCGCTGGTCAATGGCACACTCCAGCCCATTATCAGCCAAAAGCTTTATCGCTCGCTCACCGAGCCGCTTCCCTATGGCAGCGTGGATGGGCTTGAGTGCATCGACAAGGTGGTGACTGTGGATCAGTCGCCGCTCGGGCGCACTCCCCGGTCTAATCCTGCCACATACACAGGCGTGTTTACCGACATTCGTAGCCTATTTGTGAATTTGCCTGAATCCAAAATCCGCGGCTACAAGCCAGGACGCTTCTCGTTCAACGCCAAGGGCGGCAGATGTGAAGTGTGTAATGGCAATGGCTATAAGACGGTGGAAATGAATTTTCTGCCCGATGTGCTTGTGCCTTGTGAGGCTTGTGGCGGAAAGCGCTATAACAGAGAGACTTTGGAGGTGAAATTCAAGGGGAAATCGATAGCTGATGTCCTCGACATGACGATAAACCAAGCGGTGGAGTTTTTTGAGGCAATTCCTGCGATTCTCAACAAGATAAAAGTGCTGCAAGAAGTGGGGCTTGGCTACATCAAGCTTGGTCAGCCTTCAAGCACGCTTTCCGGTGGCGAGTGCCAACGTGTGAAGTTGGCTTCTGAGCTGTCGAAAAAAGACACGGGAAAAACCCTTTACATTCTCGATGAGCCCACCACTGGTCTCCATTTTGAAGATATTAAGATACTTTTATCTGTGCTCGACAAATTGGTCCAAAAAGGAAATACGGTGATTACTACCGACCACAATTTAGATGTGATTAAATGTGCCGACCACATTATAGACCTCGGCCCGGAAGGGGGCAGAAATGGCGGGCAAATCGTGG
>DLLC01000001.1:17160-36199 GCA_002476625.1 Porphyromonadaceae bacterium UBA7572
CGCAAATCGTGGCGTTTGGCACACCGGAAGAGGTGGCAGAGAATCCGAATTCCATTACTGCTCGCTTCTTGAAAAAGGAGCTTTCTGAAAAATGACACGATTTTCGTGTCAGAAAATTCAAAATTCACCGATTTTTACGTGCTGGTAGGTGCAGGATAGTGCCTTCTTAAGCCATACAGAAGGGGTGTGAAGTGCGTTTTTCCATGAAAAAGCCTATTTTTTGCTTTTTTTGATACCCAAAGCCCGGTATTAATTCCTATAAGAGGAGTGGTGGCGTAACCTATTTGAAATAGAAAGGGTTACGCCATTGTTTTATACCGATTGTCATACTATAGATTGTTTCAGAATTCCATTTCTTGTATTATGATGCTGTGATGAAGAAAAAATGGGCAGGAAAATGAGTTGAGCGGAACAATCGTGAAAAATGGTAAAAATACCGACCAGAGTTTGCTTTTTAAAACCAAGAAAAATGTCGGATAATTCGTGATTGAATATTGCGCTTTGCAAAACAAAATCGGTGGTTTTCGTTTGTTTTTTGATTTGCAAATGTTTTTGCGTTGTAGAGTGGGCGGCGTTTGTGCCTACATAGTTTACAAATGTATTATAATCATCGTTTAACAATTGTTTCGATTTGCTGTAAATGGCAAAAAATCAATTGTTTATATTGTTGTATTTGTAGCTGTGATATAATATATATGCTTTGGGGCGCACCCGCTTGTACTGGCTTCGTTATGTAGCTTCTTATATTGCTAAGATTACTAGCTTGTTACAATTAAGATTATGAATTAATTGTTTAGGTTATTGTTGGTGTGCTTCTTTTGTGCTTGCAAATAGGTGGTTTTGTAAATTAAACCGCCTCCTTCGTCTGTTTGCGTTTTCAAACAGCATGTCTGCAAAAACAATATTCGGATTTACGGTAATAAATTTGCAATTACGAATAAATGTTTATACATTTGCAAACTCAATTTTTTTACGGTTTTTCACTGATTGCGATTATGGATATAGTTTCTCGTCTAAAACTCTTTCTCGCTCATAATGGAATTTCGAATTCTACATTTGCTGACACATGCGACATTCCACGGCCCACTCTGTCGCAACTTCTCAATGGGCGTAACAAAAAAGTGAGCGATGAACTAATCACTAAAATTCACAATGCTTATCCTGCGCTTAGTGTGATGTGGCTTATGTTTGGCGATGGTGATATGTTTGTTCCAAATGCGAACTCTATGCCCTCGCCTACCGCTGGGCAAGTCTCTGAGAATCCGGGAAAGTTTTCATCATCTGACGTTGTTGGAAATACGCAGCAGCCAGTCATGACCTCCATTTCATTTAGTGATGACGAGCCTTCTTTCCAGGCGCCGCCTCCATCTTCATCGCCTTCAGCTACGCCAGTGGCCACTATATCGGCTGCTTTGCAGAATATGGCGAAGAAAACGCCAGCTTCAGCCAGCTCATCATCCGCGCCTGCCGGTAAGACTAATGGTGGCGCCGAACAAGTGTCGCGGTGTGTCACGTCGATAATGGTGTTTTATAGCGATAACAGTTTTGAGGAGTTTGTGCCGCGGGGGGCGCGATGATACATCGAGTAAGGCTTGTAGCGGGCCAATGGACTTGTGCTTTACAATGACACAAAAAAAGCTTAAAAGCGACTGGCGCTTTTAAGCTTTTTTGTATTTTTGAGGTATGCAGATGGCGAGTCTGCTATGAGCGAATGCTTCTTGTTAAGGGCGTTTTAAGCCCGATGGCGCGCTTTATGCGGCTGGGGTGGGTTAGCATTCCATTGCGCCAATTAAGTCGCGCACACGCTCTATTTTGTGGCGTGTGAGATAATCTTGGATATAGTCGATGGCTTTGACGGTGACTTGTGGGTCGATAAAATTGGCGGTGCCAATCTCCACGGCTGTAGCGCCAGCAAGCATAAATTCGATGGCATCGCGTCCGTTCATGATGCCTCCAAGCCCCACTACTGGCACGCTCACCGCTTTAGCCACTTGCCAAACCATTCTCACGGCAATGGGGCGGATGCAAGGTCCTGACAGTCCACCTGTGATGGTGGAGAGCATGGGACGGCGCTTTTCCACATCGATGGCCATGCCGAGGAAGGTGTTGGTCAGCGACACGGCGTCGGCTCCTGCCGCCTCTGCTGCAAGCGCAATTTCGGCAATATTGGTGACGTTTGGGGTGAGCTTCACAATCATTGTGCCATCGTAGGCCTTACGTACGGCGCGCGTCACGCTTTCAGCTCCGCTGCAAGTGGTGCCAAATCCCATGCCACCCTGTTTCACATTTGGGCATGAGATGTTGATTTCCACGGCGGCCACCTTGTCAAGCTCATTGAGCTTCTCGCACACCGCTACATAATCGTCGATACAAGAGCCGCTCACATTCACTATCACACGTGTGTCGAGGTCTTTGATGCGGGGGTAGATGTGTTCGATAAAGTAATCCACGCCCTTGTTTTGCAAGCCCACGGCGTTGAGCATACCGCTTGGAGTTTCGGCCATACGGGGGTAAGGGTTGCCTTCACGGTGGTGGAGGGTGGTTCCTTTCACAATGATACCGCCCAGGCGGTTCAGATCGATAAAATCAGCGAATTCTTCGCCATATCCAAAAGTGCCCGAAGCAGTCATGATCGGGTTCTTCAACTTTAGTTTGCCTATTTCTACGCTTAAATCTACCATTTCAACCGGGTTATATTAAATACAGGACCTTCTTTACATACGCACACATGACCACTGTCGGCAGTGTCTTCCACGCAGCAGAGGCATGCGCCCAGGCCGCACGCCATCATGTTTTCGAGCGACACCTCGCAGTCAATTCCATTACTCTTGGCAATGGCGGCTACGGCTTTCATCATGGGTTGAGGGCCGCAACAGGCTATGTGGTGGACGGGGGTGTGGAGCACAGAGTGCTGGGTGACAAATCCTTTTTCGCCCAATGAACCATCTTCAGTGGAAACGAACACTTCGCCCCAGCGCTTAAACTCGTTGAGGAGAAGAAGATCGGCCTTAGAGCGAGCTCCAAGCAGAAACCTTACATTCTTGCCCATCTTGGAGAGCGTTTTTCCTAATTGGAGCAGTGGCGCAACGCCCACACCGCCACCTATCAGTAGCATATCGCCAGAGAAAGAGGTGCTGAATCCATTTCCGAGCGGCAGCACAAGGTTGAGCATTTCGCCAGCCTTGGTTTGGAGAAGCGATGCTGTGCCGCTTCCAGCGCGGCGTATGAGCAGCCAAAGCTGGCCTTTGCTCTCATCGATGTGGCAAATGGAGATAGGGCGGCGCAGGAATGTGGTTTTTGAGTTAGGAACTTCCACCTGGACAAACTGCCCGGGGCGAGTGTCGGGCAAAGTGCCCGAACATGGCGTGAGCTTGAGCAGTCCGTAAAGCGGGGATATGCTCAGGTTTTCGCTCACAGTAAAATCCATTTCTGTCATTATCTTGAATGCGTAAAAAATTGTAGTTGTTCCACAAAATTACGAAATACTTTTCATACAGCCGCCAAAAAAGTGCGTACGTCAAAATGGACAATGCCTATATGAGGCGTTTTTTGCGTAACTTTGCATAAAATAGCCAGCCTCGGGCAAAAAAAATTAGGTAATCTTGGCCATCTGCGTTAGGCATGCGCTATCCATGCAAAGGATAAAAGAGTAATTTTTTGCAATTAAACTATAATATTTATAGATGAAGAAGAAAACGTTATTGTTATCGGTAGTAAGTGCTGTGGCATTTGCTCTGCCATCAGTGATGATGGGCGAAACACGCGATGAAATCGCGAAAATTGGACAGAATGTGGGTGCTGAAGGGAAGTTCTCTTACTGGACAGAGGGTAGCGTGCCTCTGGCCAGGCTGAAGGGTTTTGTGGAGAATGTCACTAACCCGAAGAGTAGCGGTTTTGTCCCGAAGGCCGACCGTGTGGCGGTATTCGACCTTGATGGCACTCTTGTATGTGAAACAGCCCCGTCTTACTTTGAGTGGATGATGTATCTGCACCGTGTGTATGCCGACAGTGCTTTCCGTCCCACTGAAAAGCAGCTTGCCACGGCAGAGGAGATAAAGAAGGCCGTGTATGCCCATTCTGTGCCTGGCGAAATGATGTGGACGGAGGCGATTGCCCAGAATGAGGTGTTTGCCGGTATGACTCCTGAAGCGTATCGCGACTATGTCGTCAGCTTTATGGAAGCCCCTGTGGAGGGAATGAAGAATTTAAAGTGGGGCGAGGCCGTTTATCTGCCTATGGCTGAAGTGGTGGGCTATTTGTCGGCAAACGGATTCACCACTTATATTATTTCGGGCAGCGAGCGGCAAGTGACCCGTGCTTACGCTGATGGGGTGCTGGCTTTCGACCGTAATCATATTATAGGGTCGGACATCTACACCTATGCTTCCTCGCAAGGCGATAAGGAGGGCTGGGACTACTCGTTTAAGCCTGCCGACGATGTGCTGCGTGGACAGATGTATGTGAAAAACTTGAAAATGAACAAGGTGAGCGCTATTGTGCGCGAGATTGGCATTAAGCCTATTTTAGCTTTTGGCAATTCGTCGGGCGACTTCAGCATGTTTGAATACGCTGTGACGAAGAACCGCTATCCAAGCATGGCGTTCTGTGTGCTGGCCGATGATGTGGAGCGTGAGTTTGGCAATCCGGAAAAGGCCGCCAAGATGAAAGCGTCGTGTGAACCGAAGCACTGGGTGACTATTTCGATGAAAGACGACTTTAAGACCATATATGGAACGGGCGTTGCCAAGCAGCAATAGCCGGTGGCGTGCGTCTGAGAAGTGTAAAAAACCGCTCTGAGAGGGTTGAACCTTTCGGAGCGGTTGGTTTTTGTATGAAGCTGTAAAAATCACTCAGCTTCTGAAATGCTGATTTTCTTTTTGTGTTATCCCAAGTATGACTTGAGAAGTTTGCTCTTCTGTCCTTTAAGGCGGCGAATAGCTTTTTCCTTGATTTGACGCACGCGCTCGCGAGTGAGGTCGAATTTTGCGCCAATCTCCTCCAGGGTCATTTCCTGGCAGCCAATGCCGAAGAACATTTTCAGAATGTCGCGTTCGCGTGGATTGAGCTGCTCGAGCGCGCGGTTCACTTCCTTGGAGAGCGACTCCTGGTTGAGCGAAGAGTCAGCCATTGGGGAGTCTTCGTTGGGCAGCACATCGAGCAGGCTGTTGTCCTCGCCATCAACGAATGGCGCGTCAACCGAGACGTGGCGGCCCGACACTTTCATTGTGTCGGCAATTTTCTCTACGGGCACATCGAGCTTTTCTGCCAATTCCGCGGGCGACGGACGGCGCTCGTTTTCTTGCTCAAAGCGCTGAAACGCCTTGCCGATTTTGTTGAGCGAGCCCACTTGGTTGAGTGGGAGGCGAACAATGCGCGACTGCTCTGCCAGCGCTTGAAGAATAGACTGGCGAATCCACCACACTGCATAGGAGATAAACTTGAATCCACGGGTCTCATCGAATTTCTGTGCTGCCTTTATAAGGCCGAGGTTGCCTTCATCAATGAGGTCGGGAAGGCTCAATCCCTGGTTTTGATACTGTTTTGCCACAGATACAACAAATCGAAGATTTGCGCTTACAAGTTTGTCGAGGGCTGCCTGGTCACCTTGCTTAATCTTTTGAGCGAGCTCCACTTCTTCGTCCACAGTGATAAGGTCCTTACGGCCAATTTCCTGTAGGTATTTGTCAAGAGAAGCGCTCTCACGATTGGTGATCGACTTTGTAATCTTAAGTTGTCTCATTTACTATAAATAGAGTTTTTAGCGTGCAAAGGTACAAAAAATATCTGAAATAGAGCGTGTGCTGTTCTGCATTTTTTTTGCAACGCATTGATTTGTCTGCTTTTTGAGGAAAGGATGGAAAAAATATTTATTATACTCCGATAAAAGGAATGAGGTTGGCACTTTTACCGCCTCGTAGGCGTCGTATGGCCCGCTCCTTGATTTGACGTACGCGCTCGCGAGTGAGCCGGTAATAATCGCCTATTTCCTCAAGGCTCATCTGAGGGCAGCCTATGCCAAAGGACATCCGCAGAATGCCTTGCTCGCGTTTGGTGAGCTGGGCAAGCGTGTGGTTCACTTCCTTGGAGAGGTCTTCTTGCTGCAGAGCCGCGTCGGTAGATGGTGAGCCGTCGTTGGGCAGCACGTCGAGCAGGCTGTTGCTGTTGTCGTCGGATTCGGCGAACGGAGCATCTACCGACACCTTTTTCCCGGAAGAGTTCATGGTGTATTGTATTTTATCCACGGCAATGTCGAGCAGGTCCGCCAGCTCGTCTTGCGATGGACGGCGCTCGTGCTTTTGCTCGAAGGCGGAGATGGCTTTATTGATGCTGTTGAGCGTGCCCACTTGGTTCATAGGCAGGCGCACCAGCCTCGACTGCTCAGCCACTGCTTGAAGAATCGACTGGCGAATCCACCACACGGCGTAGGAGATGAATTTGAAGCCGTAAGTGTCGTCGAATTTCTTGGCGGCCTTGATGAGTCCGATGTTGCCTTCGTTGATCAAGTCGCACAGGCTCAACCCCTTGTTTTGGTATTGCTTTGCCACCGACACCACGAAGCGCAGGTTGGCATTGACGAGTGTGGCCATGGCATTCTGGTCGCCTTGCTTGATTTTACGGGCCAGCTCGGCTTCCTCATCGATGGTCACCATGTCTATTTTGCTGATTTCTTGTAGGTATGTGTCGAGAATAGGCTCGCGCACAGTGATGGAGTTGCCAATTTTTAATTGTCGCATTTCTGATGAAAAAATAAAGGTTAAATTAAAAGTGTAACAAAAAATGAATTTTGCTATTGCGTGGCCATTACCGCATAGGGTTGGCTACAATAGCGTGAGTTACCATTATGAGCCGTGTCAAGTAAGCCTTTTTGTGGTTTCCAGGGTTATGACTACACCTTAATTTTCAATATAGATTGTGCTTCGACACGCCGATACATTTGGCTTTCATATATATAATGTTCCAAAAAGTGTGCCAAATTGCCTTATGGGTGGCAAAACGGATAAGTATTAAGTGTATTTAACCAAAAAGTGGAGGAAGTGGCGGGGTGCGCGTACGAGCGAAGAAACGCCGGAGCATCACGCTCCGGCGTTTCCAGTGCTTATGAGATAATATATATAGTAGTATTTTTTGACCGATAACCTTATTCGTCGGCGATGTTCACTGCGATATACACTTTACGGCCAGTTTCGTAGAAGCCCTTGATGACCATCACCTTGTCGGCGTCGCTCGACTTCATAATGGCATTGTAGATTTCTTCCACGTCGTCGCTGCTGTTGACTGGCTGGTCGTTGATGGCAGTAATGACTAAGCCGTTCTTGATGCCGTTGGCTTTGAATTTACCGTCCTTCAGCCCGGTCACCTTCACACCGTTAGAAATGTTGAGATCCTCTTTCTCCTTGCTGCTCAATGCCATGAACGCACATCCTAACGAGGTGAAATCGCTGCTCTTGGTGATGCTTGTGGTGCCTTGGTCGTTTTTAAACGTCACGGTTGTGGTCTTGAGTTTGTTGTCGCGGTAATAAGTGACCACGGCCTTGTCGCCAGGACGGAGTTTGCTCATTTCTTCCTGCATTTCACCGCTGTTCTTCACTTCTGTGCCATTGAGCTTCACAATCACGTCGCCCTCTTTAATTCCGGCTTCCATTGCGGCGCCGCCATCGCTCACCTTTGCCACATAAATACCGGCCTTAGTGGCTGTGATTTTGTGGTCTTTGGCGTTTTCGGCGTTGAGTTCCTCATAGCTGATGCCAAGCACTGCGCGCTGCACGGTGCCGTATTGCTTCAGGTCGGTCACCACTTTTTTCACAATGTTGCTTGGCACGGCAAATGAGATGCCGGCGTAGTTGCCTGTTTGTGAATAGATCATAGTGTTGATGCCGATAAGGTCGCCATTTGTGTTCACGAGCGCGCCACCACTGTTGCCAGGATTCACGGCAGCATCGTGCTGAATAAACGACTTGATGCCTACGCTTCCTTCACTCACGCCGCGGCCCTTTGCGCTGATGATGCCGGCGGTGACAGAGGAGTTGAAGCCGAAAGGGTTGCCCACAGCCACAGCCCATTCGCCCACTTTCACATTGTCGCTGTTTCCGAAAGCGATAGGATCGAGCGTTTTGCCCTTTTCCGGGGTGATTTTAATGAGCGCCAAATCGGTGTTAGGGTCGGTGCCAATCACGCGTGCGCTGTATTCATCGTTGTTGTTAAGAGTTACTGTAAGCTTGTCGGCGCCGTCCACCACATGGTTGTTGGTCACGATATAGCCGTCGGCACTGATAATGACGCCAGAGCCCGAACCGCGGAGTTGTGGCTTGCCTTCGCTTTTTTGCTTGGGCTGCTGTTGCTGCTTTCTCTGCTGCCCCATGCCTGGGCCAAAGAAAAATTCAAATGGGTCGAATCCGCCACTCCAGTCCTGGAACTGCTGCTGGCGGGCGTTGGCATAGTTTTTAATCGACACCACAGAATTGATAGTGTGCTCAGCCACTTCTGTGAAGTCGGGTTGTCCGGCAAGACCGCGGCTTGCGGTGTTCACAAATCCGCTTGTTTGCTGTGCGTTGGATGGAATAAACACGTCGTTCATAGTGGCCTTAGTCACGGCAAAAGCTGTGGTGGCACTTAATAATGCAGAACCCGCAAGGGTTGCAAAAGCTAACTTTTTGTTCATTTTCATATCAGATTTGTTAATTTTATTCGTTATTTAAAATTTCAATAGTTAAAATTTAACTTTTAAAAAGTTGCTCAAAAGTACATCAATAATTCAAAAAAGCAATACCTTTTGCCTTGTTTTTAAGCTAAATTAATACTATCAACCGTACTTTTCAATTTCGTTAAAAGATAGGGGTGAAATATGCCGCATTTGTGGGGCGCTGTACGCCATTCTTGCTCTTGCAGAAAATGAGGCAAGGCGGCTTTTTCTGGCGTAAGGGATCTCTGTGGAGGAAATGATGCAGATGATGCAGATGGTTTGCTATTTTGATTGATTTACTTTTAGGCGATAAGGGGAATATGGATAATTTTTGTTAATTTTGGGGTGACAATTTTGTTTTGCCTGAAGTTATGAAAAAGATATTGCTTATTAGTGTGGTGGCGATAACGCTGCTATCGTCGTGCTCAAAACTTGACAAGGTGCCCTGGATTGCGAGGATTATCAATCATCTGAAGACCCCGGAACAGCTTTACGATACGCAAAAGACGGGAGTGGTGATGGTCATCAACAAGTATTATTACGAGATGAAGCTCCCTTCTGGCGACACGTTTTATTTCACTGGTCTTGACAGTGACGGTTCTATCAGTGGCCTGACCCTTGACGTGGCTGATGTGAAGAAAAACCCTGCTGTGGGCTTTGGTACCGCCTTCTTTATCAATTCTTCTGGCGAACTGCTGACCAACAGGCACGTGGCTTCGCCGCCAATCGACAAGGAGCAGGTGAAGCAGAATTTCTCGGCTTTTATCGGTGAGCTTCAGCAGCGTGCCCGCAACTATATGGAGCAGTTGAATGTCGCCTATTCACAAGCAGAAGCCGAGGCCAACTCGATAGTGTATTACGATGAGTATGGAGATTTGGTGACGAGCGACGAGGCGCGTCTGCAAGAGCTTGCGAATGCTGCCGACCAGATGGAGCAGGAGTATAAGGAGGCGCAAGAGGCTGTCGCCACACTGGAGCAAATCAAGGATCCGAGCGGCATTGTGATTACCCCGGTGTGTGAACTGGGTGTGGCGTATGACGGCGAGAGCCCGAAAAATGAGAATGAATTTCTGAAAAGCCATCCATGCAAGGTGGTCCGCACCGCGGGTGATCAAGAGACCGACTTGGCTCTGCTGAAGCTGTCGAGTGGACTTACGCCAGCGTCGGCCTGCGTGTTTGACCCATTCGCCGCAGATGACGACATGAAGATTGGCGATGCGCTTTACATGATAGGGTATAATGCCGGAGTGGAGTTGAGCTATACTAAAAAAGGCATTCTGTCACAGCTCACCAAGGGCGCCGTGACGCAAAAGCCCGACGGCGACCGAGTGCTCTACGATATTGCCACTGTACAGGGGTCGAGTGGCAGCCCTGTGCTCAACGACAATGGCGAGCTGGTGGCGGTGAACTTTGCAAAATATGCGAGAAGCGACAATTTCAACCTCGGTATTCCCTTGCAGAAAATTCGCAAGTTTCTGAAGAATTAGTACGTGATGCCTCTATCTGCTAATCAGCTCCTCTAAAAATTCACAGGCGTCGGCCACGCATAATGGGCATTCTCGCAGCACCCGTCCTGTTTTGATCCCTTTTAGGGCTTTGCACTGTGTGGAGTGGTTTCGATTCTGGAACTTTGTCATCATCTCCCTCATGCCTTTCATTGACTTCACCTTGTCCTTTGTGACCATTCCGAGAACCATCCCGGCCCCGACAAGAGCGCCACAGGTGCCTTCCATGTTGCCCATTCCCGCGGCAAAGCCGTTGCCGAGGTTGCGGCTTGTGGGCTCGTCCAGTCCCGTGAGGTCGGAATAGGTGCATAGCACAGCCTGCGCGCAGTTATACATTCCGCTGGCTTTCTTTTCAGCGGCCGCTTTCTTTCTTGATTCCATAGCTTTATGTGTGGTTAGAAAGTCGTGTAGCTTTCGTATCATGGTGTCACTTCACAAACACCGACTTGATGATTTTCTCAAACTCCGTTTTAGGCATGGCGCCCAGTTGCATAGTAGGGGTGCCCTTTACTGGAATGAAAAGGAATGTGGGCACACTACGGATGCCGAACACGGCGGCGAGCTCAGGTTCCTTGTCGATGTCGATTTTGTAAAAGTCGATTTTTCCTTGATATTCATTGGCGAGCTGCTCCACGATGGGCGACGTGAGTTTGCAGGGGTGGCACCAAGTGGCATAGAAATCGATGACGGCAGGACGGCTGCCCTCAAACACCCATTCCTTTTGGTGCTTCTCGTAGTTCATCACCTTTTTCTTGAAGTCGGCGGTGGTGAGGTGGCTGACCTTTCCTGCGCTGGAGTCTTCTGTTTGACTTTGTTTTTCTGTTAGTGTGTCAGCAGTATTGGACTGTATAGCAGCACTTTCAGAGAAGTTGCCGTTTTGTTTGCTTTGCGAACATCCAGTGGCGGCCACAGCCATCACTACAAACATTACCATAAATAGTCTTTTCATTTTCTTGGGCTAATTTATAAATGTGTGTATAGTTTCGTTTGAACTTCGCACAAAAGTATAGGAAGCAATCCACACCCACAAGTTTCTTTTGGAAAATAAATTGCTTTTAACTTATTTAAGTGCTTTCAAAAAAAATCACTACCTTTGCGCCATAAAACAGTATGGTGGTCTGTCGCTCGTGTTTTCTCCATTTTTCGGGAAATATCGAGAGGAAAGTCCGGGCAACAAAGAGCGTCGCACTTCTTAACGGGAAGCTGGAGGTGACTTTGGGGTTAAGGTGACAGAAAATAACCGCTCGCGCATCTTGTGTGGGTAAGGGTGAAAAGGTGAGGTAAGAGCTCACCGGGCATCGTGGCGACATGGTGTGCCGCACCACCTGTGAGTTGCAAGGCCAAGTATATCGGCATTTAAGGGTTGCTCGCCCATTGTCGAGGGGTAGGCTGCTATATCGGTATGGCAACATACCGGACAGATAAATGACAGACGGTCGTTTTTTTCTCTCTCTCTCTTTTGAATTTTTTAGGGTTTAAGGATTGTTTTGAGGAAACGGCTACATAACCCGGCTTATAGCCGTACTGTTTTTTTCTATATGAAATTAATTTCGTAGCGCGAGATATGAAAAAGAAAGTTTCGGCAAAGAATGCCCCGAAAGAAATAAGTGCTTACAGCAATGCCATAAAGGTGGGCAATGTGATTTACGTTTCGGGCCAGTTGCCAGTGAATCCCGAAACCGGAAAGATTCCAGAAGGAATTCAGGCGCAGACCATGCAGGTGATTGAGAATGTGCGCAACATTCTTGCCGATGCTGGCGCCACACTCGATAATGTGGTGAAAACCACTGTGATACTGTCGGAAATGTATCTTTTTAGCGAAATGAATGAAATCTACGCCAGAGAATTTAAAGAACCATACCCGGCGCGTACCAGTATGGCTGTGAAGGAGATTCCGCAAAACACACTTATCCAATTCGACGTGATTGCAGTGCTGGATTAACAGCGCCCGTTTCATTCGCTTTTCTGCATTTTAGGGCTGGGGCTTCATGGCTTCGGCAAGCACATACATACTGCCGCCTATGTAGATTAGGTCGGAGGCTGTGGCCGTGTGCTTGGCAGCTTCTATTGCATCTTTTACATGGGCGAATGGCTTTCCGCGCAAGCCATGGGCTTTGCCCCTTTGGCATAGCTCATCGGCTTTCATTGCTCGTGGAGAGGAGGCTTGTGTGAAATAGTAGGTAGCATCGTTGGGGAGCATGGCCAGCACCTCGTCCACATCCTTGTCGGCCATGAAGCCCATCACCATGTGCAGCGCGCTGTAATGCTCATGCCGCAGTTGGTCGGTGATGTAGGCAAAAGCTCCCACGTTGTGCCCAGAGTCGCAGATGATGCGAGGGTTGCTCCCTATCGTCTGCCATCGTCCTGTAAGCCCAGTGTTGGCGACAACGTTGGCAAATCCATTAGCCACAGCATTTTGGCTAATGTCGATGTCTAATCGCTTTAATTGTGTGATGGCAGCAAGCACCGTGTTGCTATTTTTGATTTGATATTCACCGCCAAGCTCATTGACCAGCGTACCGTAGGTAGTGGTGTCGATGAGGCAGTGTCCGCCCTCGCAGTGCCCACTTGTCACGATAGGGGCTTCTTGCGCAAACGTGATGGGCGCGTTCTTTTCTTCAGCCTTTCGCTCAAACGTGGCGCGAACATCGCCCTCGGCCTCACCTATAACCACTGGAATGCCATTTTTGATAATGCCCGCTTTCTCAGAGGCGATTTGTACGAGCGTATGGCCTAAAAACTGTGTGTGGTCCAAGGAAATGTTGGTGATAACGCTCAACACCGGTGTTATGATGTTGGTGCTGTCGAGGCGTCCACCTAACCCCACTTCAACTACGGCGAAGTCCACATTTTTCTTTTTGAAGTATTCAAACGCCATGGTGGAGGTGAGCTCGAAGAATGAGGGGTGCCCGGCGTAGCCCGACTTTAGGTACCGCTCGGTGAATTGAACCACATCTTGCTGACTGATTTTTTCGCCATTCACGCGTATGCGCTCTCTGAAATCCACGATATGGGGTGAGGTGTAAAGCCCCACCTTATAGCCCTGTGCTTGGAGAATGCTGGCTATGAGGTGGCTTGTGGAGCCTTTTCCGTTGGTTCCAGCCACATGGATGCACTGGTAGGATTGGTGAGGCTGCCCGGCCATCGAGTCAAGGTCGAGACTTGTTTGGAGTCCGGGCTTGTAGCCTGCGCCCCCCTGGCGCTCAAAGGCAGGGAGCTGATGAAACAGAAAGTCTAATGTCTCGTCGTAGTTCATAAGCGGTCGTTAAAAAATGAGGTAGCCGATAAATCCAGCCGCTATAATTACCAGGATAGGGTGGATCTTTGTAAAATAGACTGTGCCGAGTGAAGCCGCGCAAATGGCCACGCTCTTCATCACGTCGATGGTGGTGGACCCGAAATTCTCCTCGTTCATTAAAAGCAGAGCGGCTGATGCAATTAATCCCACCACCACCGGGCGAAGCCCCATAAACGATCCCTTGATAATGGCGCTGTCTTGGTGCCGTGCTATGAAATGGCTGGCGTAGAGCACTAATAGAAAGGGGGGAAGTACTACGGTGAAAGTGGCCACGATAGAACCAAGCACGCTCCCTGTGGCCACATAGCCAATGTAGGTGGCACTATTGATGCCGATAGGGCCTGGCGTCATTTGCGAGATGGCCACGATGTCGGTGAAAGTTTGGGTAGTGATTTGTGGGCACCAGCTTTTACCCACCACAAGGCCTTGTATGAGCGACAGCATGGCGTAACCGCCGCCGAACCCGAACAGGCCAATTTGAATATATGCCCAGATAAGGCGCAAGTAGGTGGTAATCATATATTTTTCTCCTTTCTTCGTTGCATTTGCCAGTGTGTGAAATAGAGGTAGCCTCCAATAGCACCTATAAAGATGAAAATCACGGGATTGGAAATGATTGGCCATCCCGAATAAATAAGCAGTGCCACCGCCACAGGAATAACGATCGTCTTCAGGTTGATGCCCGCAGATTTAGCCGTGGTGATTACCGGGGCAATGATGAGTGCCACCACAGCGGGGCGTATGCCCTTGAAGATAGCGGAGAGGGTAGGGTTGTTTTTGATGGTGTCTGGCGTAAGAAACATCGCAATCAGGAGGATAATGATGAAAGATGGCAGGATGGTGCCAAGTGCCGCCGAGAGGCTTCCTTTCACGCCTTTAAGCCTGTCGCCAATCACGGTGCTGATGTTTACGGCAAAAATGCCGGGCATCGACTGGGCGATGGCCAACAGGTCCAGAAACTCCTCTTGCTTAATCCAGTGATGTTTGTCCACCACTTCGCGCTGGATAATTGAAATCATAGCCCAACCACCTCCAAATGTGAAACTTCCTATCTTGAAAAAGGTGGTAAAAAGCTGAAAATATGTGTTCTCTTTGATGTTGATACTCATTTGTCACAAATCATTTCTTGTGCAAAATTACTGATAATTTTGCTAACATCACTTTTTTATGATTGGTAGTTGATGATTTTTGAGCCAAAAATTCTTATCTTTGCATCAATTTTGTTTGTTATAGAGGAGATTGCGGTGCGAATGCATGGCGTTTCTTGGAGAGAATAATTAGTTATCGTTAGAAGACAAGTCACATATTCTGCTGTTTTACGATTGGAGTGATGAGCGTCGCAGTTCATTCTTGTGGCTTTCTAATTGCAATTAAATTATATAGAAAAGGGCTATTTGAAATGAAGCGTTTTGTCGTGTCACTTGGTTTCATATTGATGATTGTGGGCGTGGTACATGGAGCTGCCGTTGTTCCCGACACTTCAATGTCTGCACTGTCTGCCGATACAATAGGTGTGGCTACGAATCCCGCGAAAAGGTCGTTTGTACGCAAAGTGCTCGACTACTTGTCGATTGATGGCGGAAGTTCATCGGAAAGCCCAAGTGCGTTCAGCATCTTGGGCGGACCGCATTACAATTCAGTGTCAGGGCTGGCTCTGTCGGTTGTGGGTGCCGCGTCATTCAGGCTTAATGGTTGCGACAGTTTGAGCCAGTTTTCTAATGCCCAATGCTCTGCCACATACACCACTAAGAATTTTTGGTCGCTCAGTGCGACGAGTAACATACTGCTTCCCAATAAAGCAAGGCTGATAGCCGACTTAGCTTTCGAGTATGAGCCACTTTACTACTGGGGCATGGGCTATGATAACGGCAACAACACCGCCAACAAGACGATGCAAAAAAAATATATGGCAAACGTGGAGTTGGAGCTGCTGTTTGATGTGTACAAGGCGTTGCGCTTTGGCCCAAAGCTACAGTTCAACTATGTGAACAGCGACACCATAGCCAAGCCTGAACTGCTGAACGGCCAGGACTTGGTGCTGCGCAATTATGGCTTTGGCTTTGCGGTGGAGTACGATACTCGCGATATGGTCACAGACGCCAAGAAAGGGTGCTATTTTCACCTGTCGCAATGTTTCCGCCCAAAATTCCTGTGGAATCGCTATGCGTTCTCCACCACCGACATTAAGGCGAATTACTATAGTCCGCTGTGGCGAGGCTGCACGCTGGCGCTGGATTTCTGGGCGATGTTTAATTTTGGCAATCCTTCGTGGGCTAGAATGGCACTGTTGGGCGACACTCACCGTATGAGAGGATATTACTTGGGACGTTACCGCGACAAGCACACCCTCAATGCGCAGGTGGAGCTGCGACAGCACATCTGGGGGCGGCATGGTATGGTGCTATGGGCTGGAGGAGGAAATGTGTTCCATAACGCAGACGGGTTCAAGCATTTTTTACCAAATTTTGGTATTGGTTATCGTTTTGCCTTTCGCAGGCGTATGAATATTCGTTTCGACTATGGCTTTGGCAAGTCGGGGCAAACAGGTTTTATGTTTAGTTTAAATGAAGCATTTTAAGAAGATATTTTGGAAATTTAAGAGTCAGCAGACATTGTTTTGGACATTTTTGGCAATGTTGATATTGCCAAATGTGATGATGTTTTTCACTGAGTCCACATCCACGATTGTGCGCACTGCAAGCGTGGCGCTGCCCTTGGGGCTCTATTGGCTGGCTTTCACCCTGAGTGCAAAGCCTGGAAAGATGTTTTGGTGGCTGTTCTTCTTTGTGTTTGTGGATGCGTTTCAAATCGTGTTGCTCTATCTCTATGGCGAGTCGCCGATAGCTGTGGACATGTTCTTGAACGTTACCACCACTAATCCAACCGAGACCACGGAGCTGCTGTCGAACTTGCTGCCGGCAGTGCTGTTTGTGGTGGTGGTGTACGTGTCGGGCATCGTGCTGGCGATTATGTCGATTATCAGCAAGGAAACGCTGTCCGTCCAATTCCGGCACTTGCAGCGCAAGGTGTCGTGTGGCGTGATGGCATTGGGCGTGGTGCTTGTAGGGCTATCGTTTGGCGTTGACAAGAAATTCCAGTTTGAAGACGACATATTTCCTGTGAACGCCTGCTATAACTTGGCACTGTCGATCGACCGCGCCTCGAAGACGCTGAACTACGATAAGAATGTGAAGGGCTTCACTTACCATGCAAAATGCATCCACCCCGACAGTGTGCCAGAGGTGTATGTGCTGATTGTGGGCGAAACGGCACGTGCCGACAATTTTGGCATCTATGGCTATAAGCGTAACACCACACCGCTGTTAGGAGCCATGGGCAAGGATTTGGTGGCCTATTACGATGCCATCACGATGAGCAACACCACCCACAAGAGTGTGCCACTGCTGCTTACCCCTGTGGGGAGCGAGGACGACTTCGACGGGGTGTATTATGAAAAAGGCATTGTCACAGCCTTCAAGGAGGCGGGATATGCCACAGCATTCTATAGCTGCCAGCGTCGCAATCACTCCATTATCGACTTCTTGGGCAATGAGGCCGATGATGTGAAGTATCTGAAAGACAACCTCTCGATGATGGCCCAGCTGCCCGACGAGGCTCTTGTGGGCGAGCTGAAGAAGAGGTTGGCAAAGCATAAGAGAGGCAAACTGTTTGTGCTGCTGCACTGCTACGGATCTCACTTCAACTATTACGACCGCTACGACCGCAGCGGGGCATTCTATACGCCCGACGCAATACCATCGGCCCGCGAAAAATACCGCGCCAATATGGTGAACGCCTACGACAATAGCATTCGCCACACCGACATTCTGATTTCAGATGTGATTGGCGCATTGAAAAAGACGGGTATGGCTTCGGCGGTGTGCTATGTGAGCGACCACGGAGAGGACATTTTTGATGATTCTCGCCTGCGCTTCTTGCACTCTTCTCCCATCCCCACCTACTACCAGCTGCGTGTGCCATTCCTGATGTGGGCATCCACGCAGTTTAAAGCCATATATCCCGACAAGTGGCAAACTATTGTGGCAAACCAAAGAAAGCCTATTGCCACCAACCGCGTTACATTTCACACCATGCTTGACCTTGGTGGCGTGGCCACGCCTATGTTTAAAGCCGATGCGGCTGTGAGTAACAAGGCGTTTAAGCAAAAGCCTCGCCTGTATGTGAACGATCACAATGAATATCGTCCGCTCGATGATTGCGGGCTGAAAGATCTTGATGCCGAGCAATTCAAGGCTCATGGCCTTCAATTTCCATAATGAAAACAGACAGGATGATGCAAAGTGAAAAGATAACATTGCGTGCCGCCACGGCCCATGATGTTCCATTTTTGGCAATGGTCATAGCTGAGGCTCTCGACGACGACATTATGGAGCAATATGAGCAGGCAGGAAATCGCATACCCGACGCACAGCGTGAGCGTATGGACATCATAGAAAAAGTGATAGCCGCCACCGACACGCTCTACACATGGCATCATGGCACTATTGCCCAAGATGCCGCTGGCACGCCATTAGGGGCTTTGGTGGCGTATTCTGGTGATGACTACATGCAGCGCAGAGAGGTTACCTTCCGAATGTTCGCCTCGGTCGTAGAGCAGTCGTTCGACCCATCTACGATGGACGCAGAGACCGTGCCTGGCGAATTTTATCTCGACAGTCTTGCCGTGTTGCCGTCGCACAGGGGTAGGGGTGTGGCTCGCATCCTTTTAGAAAGTGGAATAAAGAAGGCAAAATCGATGGCTCGGCCAGCAATTTTGGCATGCTCTCCAGAAAATGTGGGCGCAAAACGCCTTTACGAATCGCTCGGTTTTCGCGGCACACACATCTATTCCCTTTTTGGGCATCCATATTGGCGAATGATTCACGAATAGCCATGGGCAAATGATTGCAAAGTAAGGGCAATGCCATACAATTTTCTGGCATTGCCCTTACTATATATTGATATTTAGAGATGGTTTGCAAAATGCATTTAAACATTATTTTTAGGGAGGTTTGCTATATTTCTTTTTTTTGTTAGTTCTATAGCCTCCTTGCCGGTGAAGTGCTCAATGGTAAACTCGATAACTGCCACACGTTTGATGCCGTTTTTAATTTCAGTTTCTAATGCCTGCTCATCATTAGGATTGAATCGTTTGCCCAGAAGGTATAAAGCATGAAGTTTTTCCGGAGCGCTGTCAAGGATTCTTACACGCCCAAAGCAAATCACGCTACGATAGTAAGTGGTGAACGCCTCAGGGTGTAGCTCATCCTTGCAAATAATGGTGAATGAGGCTTTTTCGGTGTGGTGAATTGCATCGATTTTCTGACCGCTTAGAGCCGAATGGAAGTATAGCGTGCCGCTGTCATAAACGTAGCTGATTGGCACTCCATATGGGTAGCCATTCTCATCGAGGACCGACAGTACCCCCGATGATGCATTCTGAAGTAGGGCAAGAGCTTCATCATCTGGTAATTGTTGGCGCTTACGGCGCATTTCTCTAAAATTGTCCATCTTCATTTTATTGCTGTCCGGTAAAACTTTTCTAAACAAAAAAAA